>BNTR01000005.1 GCA_025996755.1 Bacteroidia bacterium | reverse complement strand
CTTTCCTCCGTCTCTAATTTTTCTTGCTGCGCTTTAATTTCCGCCGCGGCAAAAAACAGATAATAGAGCAGCACGAGAATGATGTAAAGCATTGACTCAAAAATGATTAACAGCCCTTGACCATCCCCGCCAACACCACCGCCACGCTTGCCTTGCCATCAGGCAGTGATGGCAAAGCGGAAAAGGTTATTTACGAACTTCAATCCGGCAGTTATCAGTTTGAAGTGAAATAACGGTCGTTTATCGAAAAAAAGCCTCTGTTCACCGAATTAGTGTTGGACAGAGGTGTTTTTTCATCTACCTTTGCACCATAAATTCATAAAAAAAATAAAAGACATGAAAAAAATTGTATCAGGTATTATTATTGTGTTGGTTGGTATCTTCTTGATTGCCAACAATTTGGGGTACATCCCCGCGTGTGTGTATGACATGGTCATCAGTTGGCAGGCGTTGCTGATTGCGATGGGCATTACGCTTTTGTTTGACAGAGAGCCATACCACAACCATTATATAAGCGGGTTTGGGCTTATATTTATTGGCGGCATTTTTCTGCTGGGCGATTATTTTGACCTTTCCATGAAGGGTTTTATTCTTCCCGTGGTGCTGATTTTTCTGGGTTGCCTGTTTATTATTCGTCCCAAGAATAGGAGGTGGCATTATCATAAAAACTATTTTTCTGCACACGGGCATTTTGCCGACCAGTCTTTTAAGGAAACTCCGATAGAAAAGGGCGGCGTGGTGAAGCGCGATTATGTTTTTACGGGCGCGAAGGAAAAATGGACGTATGGAGCGTTGCGCAATGTGGAAATCACGGCGGTGTTCAGTGGCGTGGAGTTGGATTTTACGCAGGCGGAATTGGCGACCGATGTGAAGGTGGCGGTGCGGATTAAGGTAGAGGCTGTCTTCGGCGGCGTAACGCTCTATGTGCCGGAAGATTGGAATATCATCATCCAAAAGGAGTGCGTTTTTGGCGGTTTTGTGGATAGCCGACCCGCCCAGGTGGTTGCCGCAGCCAACAACGACAAGTTAGTAATCCTCGAAGTGGAAGCCGTGTTTGGCGGCGGCGAAATCAAATGCTATGAATAATCCGTTCTTGAAAAATGTGCGCCGGCAGCTGGGCTACTTGGGTGGCTGGGCTGTCGTCGCATTGCTAACCGCCTGCCTGACAGACTATTGGTCAATCGCGAGCGACCACATTGTGCTGCGAAGTGCGCTACAGGCAGCCTACGTGCTGATGGTTTGGTACCCCATCCGCTACGTCCGCAACACATTGAGCGTGCCACTCTTCGTGCTGTTCCACGTGCTGCTGCTCTCGGTGGTGGTGGCAATTTGGTGGGGTCAAGGGCTGTTAATCATTTTTGAGTCAATGCTTTACATCATTCTCGTGCTGCTCTATTATCTGTTTTTTGCCGCGGCGGAAATTAAAGCGCAGCAAGAAAAATTAGAGACGGAGGAAAGCGCATCGAAGCCCGTGCCCACTGAAAAATTGACGCGGATAAGTGTAAAAAAGCACCGTGAACTGTTCTTCATCCCCGTCACCGAAATCATCTGCCTCGAGGCAAACGGCGACTATGTAATGCTCCACACCGCAAAGGCTAAATACCTGAAAGACAAGTCGATGAAGTATTGGGAAGCCATGCTCCCCGAAGATTTATTCATCCGAATCCACCGCTCCTTCATCCTCAACATCGAGCAAATCGCAAAAATCGAATTATACGAAAAAGAAACCTACCGCGTGCAAATGAAAAACGGCGCAAGCATCAAAGCAAGCACCGCAGGGTATAAATTGCTGAAGCAAAAAATGAGTTTGTAATTTTTAATTCGTAATTCATAATTTTTTTGTACCTTTGCACCGAATTTCCGCCACAGGAAATTTTTGTCTGATGAAGATTGAACAAATCATAGACGAATTAGAGGCTTTTGCGCCACTCTCCTTGCAGGATGAGTTTGACAATGCGGGGTTGCAAGTGGGTGATGTGTCGCAATTAGCCAAAGGGGTGCTTCTCTGTCTTGATGTGACGGAAGACGTGCTCGAAGAGGCTATTGAACGCGACTGTAACCTGATTGTTTCGCACCACCCGTTGCTCTTCAAGCCTCTGCGCACGGTGTCAGACCGCACAGGCATTGAACGTTGCGTCACAAAAGCCTGTAAAAACGACCTCGTCGTTTATGCCGCGCACACCAATCTCGACAATGCCCGCGGCGGCGTTAATTTCCATTTGGCAGAAAAAATCGGCTTGCAGCAGGTGCAATTTTTGCGCCCCAAAGAGGACGGTGATGCCGGTTCCGGCGTGGTTGGCTCGCTGCTCGACGACGAGGACGAAGATTCTTTTTTGCAACGCCTCAAAACGATTTTTCATTTGGATTGTCTGAAACATTCGCCTTTGACGGGCAAAAAAATCCGCAAGGTAGCCATCTGTGGCGGCAGTGGGGCGTTTCTGCTCCCCGATGCCATCGCTTGCGGCGCGGATGCTTTTCTCACGGGCGAGGCTCGCTACAACGACTATTTTAATGTGGAAAATCACCTCCTATTGGCTGTTTTGGGGCATTATGAGTCGGAAATTTGCACAAAAGAACTGTTTTTTGATATTTTTTCAAAAAAAATACCTGACTTTGTCGCGCATTTTTCAAATGTGGACACAAATCCTGTAAATTATATGTAAATTTTATACGCAATATGGCAACAAAAGAAACAACAACAGCAACAACAGCAGCAAAATCAAAAGCGGCAGCACCGAAAGCGGCGGCGGCGAAAACTCCTGCCACGAAGGCGGAAGTTAAGAAAGAGGAAGTTAAAAAGGGAAAAACTCAAGAAGTGAATGAGGCGAAATCCACAGAAAAACCTGCGACTAAGCCTGCGGCTAAAGCGGCGGCTCCGGCGGTAGCGGAATTGTCGGTGGACCAGAGGATGAAAAATCTGTATCAACTGCAATTGATTTTGTCGGAAGTGGATAAAATAAAGACGCTTCGCGGCGAATTGCCCTTTGAAGTGCAGGATTTGGAAGACGAGGTGGCGATGCTGTCCACGCGCGTGGACAATTTCCAGACGAATGTCAAGGAATTGGAAACGGCGATTGGTCAGCAAAAAATCAAAATCACCGAAGCGAGCAAGCTGGTGGAACGCTTCAGGGCGCAAATTGATGAGGTGCGCAACAACCGCGAGTTCGACAACCTGTCGAAAGAGATTGAGTTTCAGGGACTTGAAGTGGAATTGGCAGAAAAGAAAACCCGCGACTATACGGAAAAACTCAAGACGTTGACGGAAGAGATTGCCCGCTGCAAGGCTCTGCACGCCGAGCGTCAAATCGACTTGAAGGCAAAAAAGGCAGAACTCAACGCGATTGTTGCCGAAACGAAAATTCAGGAAGAACAACTGCGCGAACAAGTGCAGGGTCTCGAAGACACCATTGAGCCGCGCCTGCTGTTTGCGTTCAAACGCATCCGCAAGAGTGCGCGCAACGGATTGGGCATTGTTTACATCCAACGTGGTGCCTGTGGCGGCTGTTTCAACAAAATCCCGCCTCAACGACAACTTGAAATCAAACTGCGCAAGAAAACCATCGTCTGCGAACACTGCGGTCGCATCATCATCGACCCCGCGCTGGCAGAAGAAATCACGGGCACATCGGTGGAATAGGCGGGCAACTTGGATATTGAAGAAAAATTAGAACTATTGGTCAGGGCAAACTTAAGGTTTTCTATGCTCGCTCATCTTCCAGTCAATCAATTCTTTAATCTTGTTTCTGTACATTTTTCTCGACTATTTTGCAAGTTGTTTTTACATTTTCTTTGAGTTAAATGCTACTGTCCGAAGCATTGAGAAACGCCACCGCTTCGTTTTCGAGCGAATCGGTCTAAAGTTCCCGCGTTCGGCGTAGGCTCCTGGTGCTTGTTGCATAACTGAAAAAAAAATGTTAATAATTTGCGTATGTTCGTCAAAATGCGTACCTTTGAAGCACTAATTAAAAGCAAGCAACATGCAAGGGGCAAAGCACTATCAGGAGAAACTATTTATCAGTTTTCAATTATCGGCACACGTACCGGAAGATAATTTTTACCGTAGATTAAAAATGGTTTTGGATTTATCCTTTTTGCGGCAACAGACTACGGAACAGAGGGACAGAAGAGCATCGACCCGGAGGTGTTCTTCAAATTCATGTTAATAGGTTATATTGAAAACATCAATTCCGACCGGAAAATAGTGGAAGAAGCCTCCATGCGAATGGATATGCTTTATTTTTTAGGCTATGACATAGATGAAGCTCTCCCTTGGCACAGTACATTAAGTCGTACATGGGACGTGTATGGAGAAGCATTGTTTTTGGATGTATTCCGCAGGTCAGCGACCTGCAGCTAAAATGGACAACATAAAGGTTGCCTGAAAGGCAGGACTGCAACATACAGATAAAAAATAGCACCTGAAAAAAGATTTAGTCTGCAAAAGGAAAAAAGCGTACCTTTGCGGCTAAATAAATGAATTTGTATGAATGCAACATTAAATGGAGAACAACGACAGACGCTGACACAAGCAGAAAAAAAGAAAACACAAAGAATAACGCCTTTGGTCAAAAGCTTTACGGGGGTTATTTCTAATGGAAATGTGGATAATTACAAGGACGATTATCACGACTATTTGGCTAAAAAATATTTATAAGACAAGCTTGTGATTCGAAAAGTCCGACAATATATTGAAAAGCACCAACTACTCACTGCGCCACAAGCGAAAATCATTGTGGGCGTGAGCGGCGGTGCCGATTCGGTGGCACTGCTCCACATTTTGCAGCGGTTGGGCTACGACTGCATAGCGGCGCATTGCAATTTTCATTTGCGGGGCGATGAGGCGGATGGCGACGAGCAATTGGCGCAGCAACTGGCTACCGATTGGAATATACCTTATCACAAGGCGGATTTTGATACGCGGCAGATTGCCACGCAGCGGGGCATTTCCATTGAAATGGCGGCGCGCGAATTGCGCTATGCGTGGTTTGAAGAACTTCGCCAACGGCTTGATGCAGAGGCGATTGCGGTGGCGCATCACGAAGATGATAACATTGAAACGGTGCTGCTCAATCTGATTCGCGGCACAGGCATCAAGGGGCTGACAGGCATTGCGCCGAAAGCGGGGTGCATCATTCGCCCACTGCTGGGCGTTTCCAAAGCAGAAATTTTGCAGTTTTGCGAAGAAAAATCTCTGCCGTATCGCACGGATTCCAGCAATTTGCAAGACACTTTCGCGCGCAATAAAATCCGCCTCAACCTGCTGCCGTTGCTGCAAACCATCAATCCGGCGGTGCGCACAGCCCTCCTCCGCACGATGAGTAACCTCGGCGAGGCGAATAAAATCTATGAACAATCCGTCGCCGCAGCCAAAGCGCAGGTGTTTGATGCCGAAAAGGGCACTATCGACATCGCTCGCTTGCAACAAACAGCCTCGCCTCAAGCAGTGCTGTTCGAGATATTGAAAGATTATGGGTTTGGGGAAGAGGTGGTGAGGGATGCTGCACGCGCTATTGGCAGTCAATCGGGCAAGGTGTTTCACGCGCCGCAGTTCACATTGATTCGTGACAGGCAGCATTTTCTATTGCAACAGGGGATTGCGGGTCAAGCCCGCAATGACAATTGGCTGCCCCCCTGCCCCCTACCCCCTATACCCTACACCCTAAACCAATTTCCCATCACCCCCGATTTCGTCATCAAAAAAGACAAAAACATCGCCTATTTTGATGCCGACTTGTTGCAAATGCCCCTGACGTGGCGGCATTGGCAGCAGGGCGACAAATTTGTGCCGTTTGGGATGACCTCTTTTCAAAAGGTGAGCGATTATTTCACAAATCACAAATTCAGTTTGCCGGAAAAAGCAAAAACATGGCTATTGTGCTCCGGCGAAGACATTATTTGGATTGTCGGGCATCGCACAGACAACCGTTTTCGCATCACTGCGGAGACAAAAAACGCGCTTGTTTTGACAAATCAAAAATTTGTGTTACCTTTGTGCCCGAAAAAAAATTGTCATTGCGGGCTTGACCCGCAGTAACATAAAAAAATGCAGGAAATGAGAAATGTAGCGAAATTTATACCCCCCCCCCCCAACTTGCTTATTATCAGCGAGTTACAAGTGCGCATTTAAGTATTTCCTCATTGAGACATCGTTTCAGCCACATCAGGATATTGCCTTGTTGTGGCTTTTTTGTTGTGCCATTTAGAAAAACAAGACAAATAATATGCTATTCAACTCTATCGAATTTGGGATATTCTTGCCCATCGTATTTTTGCTGTATTGGGCTATTTCCAAAAATGTGAAGGCGCAAAATGTGTTTCTGCTGGCTGCAAGTTATTTTTTCTACGGCTGGTGGGATTGGCGTTACCTGTCGCTGGTGTTGCTGTGTTCAATCACCAACTATTCGGCGGGCGTGTTAATGATGAAAACCGAGCTACAAAAGCGACGGCGGCTGATTTTGACGGTCTGTTGCTTGGTTTCGTTTGGAGTGCTGGGCGTGTTCAAGTATTACGATTTCTTCGTAACTTCTTTTGTGGATGCTTTTAGCCTGCTCGGTATTCAACTGCAAACCAAGACATTACAATTGATTTTGCCGGTTGGAATCAGTTTTTACACTTTTCACACATTGAGCTATACGATTGATGTTTATCGGCGAAAATTTGAGCCGACACGCGATGTGGTGTCGTTTTTCCTTTTTGTGAGCATCTTCCCGTTGGCAATGGCTGGACCAATTGAGCGGGCAACCAATTTGCTGCCGCAGATATACCGGCGCAGGACTTTTGATTACGACTTGGCGGTGGATGGGATGCGGCAAATCCTGTGGGGACTTTTTAAGAAAATGGTCATCGCCGACAATTGCGCCACCATCGCCAATGAAATTTTCAATAATTCCGCCAATTATTCGGGCAGTTCGCTGCTTTTGGGAGCCGTCTTCTTCACTTTTCAGATTTACGGCGATTTTTCGGGCTATTCGGATATGGCATTAGGAATTGGTAAGTTGCTGGGATTCAGATTTTTGCAAAACTTTAGATTCCCCTATTTTTCGCGCGACATCGCCGAATTTTGGCGGCGGTGGCACATCTCGCTCAATACATGGTTCCGCGATTATTTATACATCCCGTTGGGTGGCAGTCGCGGCAGTCAATGGCAAGTGGTGCGCAACACGTTCATTATCTTCCTTGTGAGTGGCTTCTGGCATGGTGCCAATTGGACATTTATTAGTTGGGGAGCGTATCACGCAATCCTGTTTTTGCCGGTTATTTTGTTAGGCAAAAATCGGAAATATACCGATACGGTTGCCGAAGGGAAACGATTGCCAAGTCTAAAAGAACTTTGCCAAATGGCATTCACGTTTGGATTGGTCGTTTTCGGCTGGATATTGTTTCGGGCAGAAAATATCACTCATGCGTGGAATTATATTTTGGGGATATTTTCGGCATCGCTGTTTACAATGCCAAATCTTTCTATACGACCGGATATTAGAGTTGATGGAACTGTGATTACACTTTGCTTCATAGCCATTTTCCTGTTAGTGGAATGGTTGAATCGGCAAAAACAACATGGGCTACAGATAGATAACGTGAAATATCCAATATTACGGTGGATTTTTTACTACGCTATTATTTATGCCATTATCAAATACCCCGGAGGAGAAGATACACAACAATTTATTTACTTTCAATTTTAAAAAATTATGAAAAAGTTCATTGTCAGAGTATTACTATTCATTTTGCCATTTATTTTGGTAAGTATTGATTATTTAGTTTGCGACCCCTTTCGAGTGCTGTATAAATACAATGACTATAGCAAAGATTGTATTTTTACACTCAATCGTGATTATGTTTCGACCGAAGTGTTTATGAACAATTACAAGAAACAGGGCTATAATTCTTTCATATTTGGAGATTCAAAAACGCTCGCTTTCAAACCCTCATCATGGCAAAAATATCTCTCTCCAACAGATAGTCCCTTTCTTTTTGATGCATCAAATGAGTCTGTTTATGGGATTTATTTAAAAATAAAATATTTAGATGCTATTCATGTGAAGATTGACAATGCTCTGATACTTTGTGCTTCTTTTTCCCATAGTGAAGATAATGACCATACCGGATGTTTATTCATGAAGCATCCTATTTTAACGGAAAAAAACAGGCTCCATTTTCAGTTTGAATTTCTTAAGGCCTTCTTGCACCCCATGCTTTTTCTTAGTTTTCATGATTATAAATTAACAAAGAAATACAAGTCATATATGTATGAATATATTGAACATAACCAAAGAACTACTGACCCCATAACCAATGAAGTTAATCTTATTGGTTTGGAAAACGAAATCCTTAACACTCCTGAAAAGTACTACGAAGATAGAAAAAATATATTTTATGAGAGAGAATCTGAAAAAACAGACACAATTCAAAAAATTAATCCGAAGCAGTTGTATTTTCTTACGGAAATAAAGCGAATATTGGAAAAGCATAACACTAAATACAGAGTTGTATTAGCACCGGGGTATTCGCAAACAAAATTCAATCCTGATGATAAGGAAACGTTAATCAATCTTTATGGCAATCGTGTGTATGATTTTTCAGGTAAAAACTCTTTTACAGACAACAAGACTAACTATTATGAGACATCCCATTATAGACCGGTAGTTGGGGATAGCATACTCATGCAGATATATCGAAATTGAGGTGCATAATTCATAATTATTTCGTACCTTTGCGCCCTCATTAAAAAATGAATATGCAAAAAATTAGAAATATCGCCATCATCGCGCACGTCGACCATGGCAAAACGACACTTGTGGACAAAATGCTGCTGGCGGGGAAACTTTTTCGCGACGACAAGGCAGAGTTAGACCAGTTTCTCGACAGTAATGATTTGGAACGCGAGCGCGGCATCACGATTCTTGCCAAGAACGTGTCTATCAACTACAAAGACACGAAAATCAACATCATCGACACGCCGGGTCACGCCGATTTTGGCGGCGAGGTGGAGCGCGTACTCAATATGGCAGACGGCGTGTTGCTGCTCGTGGATGCCTTCGAGGGTCCGATGCCGCAGACCCGGTTTGTGCTGCAAAAAGCCATCGCACTGGGTTTGAAGCCCATCGTGGTGATAAATAAGGTGGACAAGCCCAATTGCCGTCCCGATGAGGTGCAGGAATTGGTTTTCGACCTGATGTATTCGCTGGATGCCACCGAAGAGCAGTTGGATTTTCCCACCATTTACGGCTCTGCCAAGCAGGGCTGGATGAGCACCGATTGGAAAAAGCCGACGGACACGATTCTCCCGATTTTGGATGCGATTATCGAGCATATCCCTGCGCCGGAGGTGCTGGACGGCACGCCGCAGTTGCAAATCACGTCGCTGGACTATTCGAGTTATGTGGGGCGAATCGCCGTGGGAAGGGTGCACAGAGGCGAATTGCGCGAGGGGCAAGATGTGTCGCTCTGCAAGCGCGATGGCAAGATTGTGAAGTCGCGCATCAAGGAAATTAACGTGTTTGAGGGGCTGGGGCGCACGAAAGTGCCGTCGGTGAAGTCGGGCGACATCTGCGCCGTCATCGGCATCGACAATTTTGAGATTGGCGACACGCTTGCCGATTTGGAAAATCCCGAGCCGCTGAAACCCATCGACATCGACGAGCCAACGATGTCTATGTTGTTCACTATCAACAACTCACCGTTCTTTGGCAAGGAGGGGAAATACATCACTTCACGCCATATTTTTGAACGCTTGACGAAAGAATTGGACAAAAACCTCGCCCTGCGCGTGCTGCCGTCCGACAGTGCCGATGCGTGGATTGTCTATGGTCGCGGCTTGCTGCACTTGTCGGTGCTGATTGAAACGATGCGTCGCGAAGGCTACGAGTTGCAAGTGGGTCAACCACAGGTGCTTATCAAAGAAATCGATGGCGTGAAATGCGAGCCGGTCGAACAATTGACAGTCAATCTGCCCGAAGAATACGCCAGCAAAATCATTGATATGGTGACGAAGCGCAAGGGCGAAATGGTGTCGATGGAGAGCAAAAACGACCGCGTGCATTTGGAATTTACCATCCCCTCGCGCGGCATTATCGGCTTGTCTAACAACGCATTAACAGCTTCCGCCGGCGAAGCCATCATTGCCCACCGCTTTTTGGAATACCAGCCGTGGAAAGGCGACATCGAAAAACGTCAAAACGGCTCCATCATCGCGATGGAAACGGGCAACGCATTTGCCTACGCGCTCGACAAATTGCAAGACCGCGGACGCTTTTTCATCAACCCGCAGACGGACATCTACGCCGGACAAATCGTGGGCGAACACAGCAAGGAGGGCGATTTGGTGGTGAACGTCACCAAGTCCAAAAAACTGACCAACGTGCGCGCCTCGGGCACCGACGACAAAGCCCACCTCGCACCGCCGGTAGTGTTCAGCCTCGAGCAATGCCTCGAATACATCAAGGAAGACGAATATGTGGAACTCACACCCACGTCGATGCGCCTCCGCAAGATTGTGCTCGATGAAAATGAGCGGAAGCGGCAGAATAAGAAATAAGTTTTAAAATTACCATTTCACTTTATACCCCAAGCCGAGCGACACCACATTGGCATCCTTCCAATTGAGATGATGGTCGTAGCGCAGGAATAACTCCACGTAATCGGTGCGGTTTAGTCGCCAGCCGGTGCCGCCCTGATAGCGCAGGCGGGTGAGGTCGTTGCCCAGATAGTCGTTTAGTTCTGTCGAGAGGTCACACGAAAGATAGGGCTTCCATGGTTTGCCCCAGATGGTATAATCCACCTCCAGCTTGTTTTTCATCACATACTTGGGGTTGATTTTGTAGTCGCCTCGCGCCTCGTCGCGATGGGTGCCTTGCACACGTCCGCGCCACGAGAATGTGAATTGGCTGACGGGCTGCTTGTAGGCGAGATTGAGGTAGTAACGTTGGCGTGGCTCGTAGTAATGGTTGCTGTTATACAGGTAGATAAATGCGTAGTAGGCACCCACTTTCAATTGGTTGTTGAGAAAAGTGTAGTCCACGCCTATGGCAGTTGCGCTTCGGTCGAAGCCTGTTTCGTTGTTCACCAATCGCACTTCCTCTTCCAATGACACACTCCAATTGCGCCCCACGCTTTTTTGCAACTCGGCGGACAGGCTGATGCCAACATTCGTCCGATGCGCCTGTGCCGCAAGCCACAGGGGGGTGAGGAGGAGGATTGTTAGAATTGTCTGTTTCATGAGAAACGGGTGACGCTGTCTATTGTGTTGATTTCCGACGAGTTGGCTTTGTAATAGACTTTCATGTAGGCTACGTCTCGCAGAAAATCGATATGCCCTACCTCCACTTTTGTGATGTCTAAGCCCGTGCGTTTTCTCAAATCTGCCAACAGTTCATCGTGCTTGTCGGGCGTTATCAGCGCGATTTTTTCGTAAAGGACTATCTTTGTTGAGGTGTGCTTCAAGAACTTGTTGCTTTCGAGCAGCCAAATCACGAATATCACTAAGAGGTTGGCAGCCGTTAGCGTGACCCACGGCACATCTTGCGACAAGCCATTGACCACCGACACGCCAATAACCACGAACAAATAGGTCATCTCGCGGATTTGCACCGTTTCCGTTCGGTAGCGTATCATGCCAAAAATCCCGAACAAGCCCAAGGCAAAGCCCACTTCGATGGAGAGGTTTTGCAAGATAAACAGTATCAGGAAAATAGCCACGCCAAAGAGCATAAACGTGAAGTAGTAATCTTTACGCTTGCTCTTTTTATAGTAGAAAAACTGGATGATTGACCAGCACACAAGCAGGTTGAATGCAAATCGAACAAAAAGCATCGCCAAATTTATGGGGTCAAACACCTCTACGCCCATAAACGTAAGCCCTTTCTCTGCCAACTCAGCCGCATGTTCGGCAACAATACTGGGGTCGTAATTTGATTGAATCATATACTTTTTTTTTATTATGAATTTGTTATTAGTTTATCAAGAAGATGCGCTCTCCTCTTAAACCGATTATATTTCACATTGGGGTTAGTGAGCACCGTCCCGATGCAGTATTTGCTGAACGACATGGGTTTGATGTGCAGTTGCATCAGGATGTCGCGAAAGTCGGAACGTTGCCAGCCATCCTGTTTGAGTTCAATAATCATCACATCGCAGAGGTCTTTTGCTACGCCGGAGAGGCAATTTTGAAACGACAGGTCGATGTCGATAGTAACCCGCTCGGTCTTCTTGTTGTTGACCAGCGTGATGCGCTTGAAATTGTTGGCAAGAGCCGGACAAAGGTCTTGGGGGTTGAACACCGAATTTTCATCCAAAAACGTCTGCTCGCCGCTCAGTTCCGCCATCGAATCCACATGCGTGTGGGCAACGGGAATACGCACCTTTTTTGTGCGCCCCTTGTTATTCTTGTTTTTTATCTCCAAAAACGACAAATGCGACTCAATATAGGAACGGATGCGTATCTTTTGCCGCTTCAATTTTCCGTTCTGGTGCATGGTGAACATAGCCAAATCAGGCGTGTCGAGGTATTGTGTGCAATAGGAGGCAATCGGCGCATCGTCCACCACCTGCACACGAAAATAGGGTGTCAGCTCCGCCAAGAGTTGAGGCAGCACCGACACGGGAGCCACATACTTCGTGTCGATGCGGTCCATCAACCGGATGCCCTTCATCTCATCCAACGAGATGGGCGACAGTGTGTTAAGTATGTCATTTATAGGAATATTCATACACTTTTGTCGAGTATAATTTTCCATCGGGGTTGTAATTGTACTGCGTCTTTTTCCGTCCGGTCGGGAGGTAGTCGTACTTGCGAATACGCACCAGTTTGTTTTTGTCGTTATAGACATTTTCGCGCACACAGACACCTGCGGCATCGTATTCGTAGGTGACGCGCTCTTTTTGACCATAGACTGCGTATTCGATTTCTTCGAGTTTGAACCCGTTTTCGTCCCAAACCGTCAAATGGTCGACCCACGAGCGTTTGCCCTTGGCATCAACATTCATCTCTCTGACTACCAAGTTCTTGCGCATCTCCCGCTTCTCTTCGGGCGTAAGGAATGGTGTCTGCCCCTGCGTGGCGGCAGACGTTTGCTCCTGCACCGGCAAAGCGGTGAAATTGACCCCCATTGCGAGGATGAATAAAGCTATTATTATGTATTTTTTCATACGGCTACATTTACGTTAAATTGCTCATCGATAGTATATAAAACACCTGCCTCTGTTACTGTGATGGGTTTAATCACCATCGTCACCGCCTCCGTATCCTTGTCTTCCGAAGGCACACCAATCTCATAACGTCCCGGCACCACTTTTTGGATGATGAAGATGCCGTCCACTATGCGCGCATCATCATAAAATGCCTCTTCGCCCGCGTGACGAATGTAGACCCGCAACTCTTGAGCGGGTCCTTCGGCGCGATAACTGCCATTATGATAGTAAGTTGCATACACTGTTCCCTTAATCATAGACGTTCCAAACGCCTTGCCTGAGTGAATAAACAAGGTGTCTGCCTTCGTCAGGCGACCGGATGCTTTCACTTTCGTAACGACAGCCTCTTTTTTGCCGCTGTTGTATGAGGAAGTCGAATAGACCGTGTAGTTGCCCTCCGTCAAGTAGTTGAAGCGGTAGTAGCCATCAAAACCGGTGTCCACATCATCGCCCAGAGCCGATTCGTTGCCAAAATTGATGTACACCTTCTTGCCGATGGCGGGGAAGGTGTCGGTGGCAAACGAAAAATTATCATCATAATGGATGACTTCATAAACGTAGCCTTCAATCGACGAAGACCCGCCTAAGCCTTCATCAGTGTTGCAGGATGCCAACAAGCACGCCGAACAGATTCCCAACAAATAACCATATATTTTCATACAAACATCATTTACGCTCAAAATCGCCGGCAAAGTTAGGCAAAAATTTTGTTTAAACCAAACATTTTCGCGTTTTTTTTGCAAAATCTATCATTTGTCAATCTATATATCTATCTATTTATCACATATTTACGCCTGTTTCTTTATCGGCAGAGGTTGAAAACCTGACAATTTGTTAGTCGCGCGGATGCTACGCCGAACCGGGGCATCTCAATAAAAATTGAACCGGAAATGTTAAATTTTCAACAAAAACATTGAATATTGAAAATTATTCATTACCTTTGCCCTTGTTATCGCGAGGTGTCATTGCGGGCTTGACCCGCAATCTCCGGCGACGACAAATATTAGTAACAATTTAAATTAAAATTTATGAGAAAAACACTCAAAAACTTTGCAAACGTACTGCTGCTAAGTAGCGTGTTCGTCGTGGGGGGGGGGGCAAACCACCTAAGAGCCGAATCTCCCCAAGGCGCAAAAATCGCCGTCACAGGCGTGGTATCCGATGCCGAGGGTCCCGTCATCGGCGCAAGTGTCGTCGAAAAAGGTAATCCTGCTAATGGAGTTACCACCGATGTGAACGGAAAATACACCTTGCAGGTGTCATCCAATGCCACATTGGAATTCTCTTATCTTGGTTATACCACACAGCAAGTGCCTGTGGCTGGGAAAACCGCTATCAACATCACTTTGGAAGAGGACAGCAAAACGCTGGACGAATTAGTGGTCATTGGCTACCAATCCGTGCAGAAGCGATTTGCCAGCGGTAGCGTATCCAGTGTGAGTGCAGACGAGATTGCCAACCTGCCTGCCCCCAGTTTTTCAACCTTGCTGGCAGGAAAGGCGACGGGTTTGACAGTCAAAAACTTGGGAGGTGCGCCCGGCTCTTCCGGAGCCATTGTTATTCGTGGCAACTCGGTGGTGTCGGGAACTTTGGGCGAAGCCAACCAGTTCAGCAATCCGCTCTATGTGATTGACGGTGTGCCCACTACCTTGGAGGAAATTGCCGGCTACGGCAAAACCAACAATGATTATTTAGCCTCTTTGAATACGGACGACATCGAGTCGCTTGATATTCTGAAAGATGCCTCCGCTGCTGCCATCTACGGTTCACGCGGAGCTAATGGGGTTATCATCATCAAAACAAAAGCGGGCAGTCCGGGTAAAATGAAAGTAACCCTGAATGCGTATGGCGGTCTAACCAATCGCCCCAATTTGATGACTACACCTGTGGGCACTGCCGAACGGCGCATGAAATTAGATTTAATCAGAGATACATGGTCTTATGATGCGCAAAAAAAGTCCGTCCCCATTATGCTGACCGACAGTTTGAATCCTGCGTTCAACAACAATATGGACTATCAGGGATTGTTTTACCAGCAAGGAATTGTGCAAAGTTACAACGCATCCATCACCGGAGGCACCGAACAGTTGAATTACCGCATGGGGTTGGGCTATTACGATGAAAGGGGTATCATCACGCAAACCGGATTCGACCGCTATACGATGAGCCTGAATGTTTCGCAAAAGCCTTGGGACAGGGTGCGCAACCAAACCATTGTCAATGGCTCGTATATGAGTCGCGAGCCGGGGGCTTCCAATGCCAATTCACGGAAGAATTTTCCGGTTGCGCCGGTTGATATGAATTCTTCGCTCTTCTATGTGACACCCGAACAATTGGCTTTTCTCACCGGTTCGCTCAACGATTATTACAACACCGACAAGACACTAAACGTGCAAGCGACAAACATCCTGAACATTGACCTCTATAAAGGCATTGCTTTCAACTCTCAGATAAGCGGCGTGTATACCGGTCAAAAACGCAACCAGTTTAAGCCATCTACCATTGACACGGATAAGCAGCAGTATGCCCTATATAACTACAATCAGCGCATTGGCATCAATGCAGAGCACTATCTGAGTTATACGAGTGACATTGCTAAAAACCACAACGTGAATGTTATTTTGGGCACATCGTTTGAATCCAACAACTTGGAAACCATCGACCTTGAAGCCTATGGCGAAGGTGCCGGCGATATGATTAAAACGGTATCAGGCTATAAAAAAGCGGACATCACAGGAAATTCAACCATTTCGCAGAATGCCATGTTGCGCTATTTCGCCCGTTTGGGATACCGCTTTGCCGACAAGTATCAGATTGACCTGAACTACAGTCGAGATGCCTCTTCCCGCTTCGGTAAGAATAAGCGGTGGGGCGATTTCCCCTCTTTGGGCGTTTACTGGATATTCAGCGAAGAATCTTTCATGGATTTTACCGACGATTGGCTGACTTTCGGTAAACTCAAATACAGTATTGGTCGCAACGGGAAGCAATTTTCAGACGACTATTTGCGCTACAATATGTACAAATTGGGATACAACAGTTTTCTCGACCGACAGGGGGAAAGTATGACATCGTCTTCCTACAATGGCATAACGGCGACACTTCCCGATTTCAGCAAATTAGCCGACAACAATCTGTCGTGGGAAAACACCGTTCAAAGTGATTTCGGTTTTGAGTTGGAACTTTTCAAAAATCGGTTGTTCTTCTACGCCGATTATTATGTCAAGAACACGGATGCCCTGTTGTTTGATGTTCAATTTCCCGACTATACCGGCTTTGACAAGGTAAAAGCCAATATCGTGGGTATTCGCAACAGTGGTTACGAATTTACGCTGGATGCGCACCTGTTTCCTCGCAAGAATGATTTCACATTGGAAGTGCAAGCCGGAATTGCACACAACAGCAATATAATTACCAAACTGCCTAACGGCAACCGTGATTATATCAATTCATCCTACGGCTACGGTTATGTGGTAGGAAAACCGGGACCATTGCCGCTTGGGCTTATCTACGAAGGTCCACTTCAAAGTTTGAGTGACCTGCCGGTGAATCCGTTTACCGGTAATCCGCTTAACTTGAGCAAAGGAGGAGTATGGGGCACGGTGGAACCCGGCTACCCACAGTGGAAAGATGTTTCGGGAGATTACAACGTGTCGGACGAAGCCGACCAGGATGTGGTGTTAGCCGATTTTGACCCTCAGCCCAAAGTAATGGGGCATCTAAATCTCGTTTTCGGATGGAAAGAATGGCAGTTGAGGGTAAATACCAACTACTCTTTTGGGCAGAATGTTTACGACGAAGTGTCGCAGACCTTGTTAGACCGCTACGATAGGGGTTCGTGGGTCGGGAAAGCCGCCATTAACTACGCCGATTACGATTTCTGGTCGCCAACAAATCAGGGTGCTTATTATCCATCTCTGCTGCCATCCGCAGAAGGCGAAGCGAAGCGTTATGCGTTTCGGAATAATCAGACCATGTGGTGGGAAGATGGCAGTTATTGGAAAATCAACGACATCACGGTGTCCTATACTTTCAAACCCGCCTGGTTGAAACAGATAAAGATGGATAGACTGCTCGTGTATGTAACCGCCTACAACGTAGGACAATGGCAAGCCTCCGACAAGCTGCTCGACGCATCAATGGTGGATTCGCGCGGACACGTCATTGGCGATGGCTATCCGCAACCACGCAAATACACAGTAGGTCTTAATGTTCAATTTTAAAATACCAATCGAAGATGAAAAAGATAAAATTAATAGCTATTTTAGCACTATGCTTGAGTATAAGTTGCACGGATGATTTGAATTTGCAACCGATGGGAAATGCCAACGGCGAACAAATTTGGACAACAGCGCAAGGAAGTGAACAAATGGTGTGCGGGGCTTATGCCCGCCTGCGCAGGATATTGATATTCGACCGCCCCATGTATGTGTACGGCGATTTGCCTTCAACAGCCTTGTTCACACACAATCACTGGATTGCCCAATATGCAACGCAGGGCAATTATGTCGGCTCTTATCTCAAAAGCTGGTGGCTGAACTGGAGTCCTTACTTTCAGGTAATTACCACCACCAACACGCTCTTGAAGCATATCAACGACATTCCTTTGTCCGAATTTGCGAAAGACGATGCCACTGCGCTCAAAAAGCGGAATCAAATACGGGGTGAAGCCTATTTTCTGTACGCATACACCTATTTCTATATGGTGCGTATCTATGGCGACGTGCCTTTGGTGAAAGAAGCCATCGAAAGTGCTTCGCAGGCATTGGAAAATGGAAGCACTGTTCCACGCAAGCAAACTCCGGAAAAAGAAGTTCTGGAGGAGCTGCTCAAAAGGCTTGATGCAGCAATTGTTTTGTTGGATTTTGACCAGCCGGGAAGCACGAATTGGGCAGTGAGAGCCGACAAATCGGCTGCGTTGACACTGAAAGCGCACGTCCTCCTGTGGTTAGTGAGAGAGATGGATAGCAGTTCTCCGCAATACACCCAATACGTCGGCGATGCCGAAGAGGCACTGAATACCGTCATTGGGCAAAGCGGTCGCCAATTAGTGGATTACAACGACCCTTCCGCGGTGGTCAAGATGTTTGACGGACAGTCGTCGGAGGGTATTTTTGAATTGAATGTGTCCACCGACCTGAACGAATCGTTTCACATCAATGCCGATGGTCAGGAATTTCCGTTGCACACCACCACTTATAGAGATGTCACTCGCAAGCCGTTGACGGAAAGCAACATGAACTCCATGATGGTGCCCGACCCAAACAAAGCAGTCAGCCTTTATGCGGCAAACGACAAACGGAGAAAACTGTTCTTCCAAAATTTTGGCAATGCCGTGAAAGATTATCAGGCACCACCGTTTTTGCTGAAATATGCGGCAAATCTCGTGGACGACCCCGTTTCCACCGAGCGTTATTTCACTAACTCCAACGTGCTGCTTTTCCGCCTGTCGGAAGCCATCCTGCTGCGAGCGGAAGCTTTGCTGAAATTGGGTCGCCTTGCCAACGCCAAAGAAATGCTCAACATAACCCGCGAAAGAGCAGGCATCGGCAGGTTCAAAGGCAGCGACAGCGAACTGATGCAAGCAATCTTTGACGAACGTGTCAGGGAATTAGCCGGCGAAGGACACAGTGCATACGACCGCATCCGAAACGATTATTGGGACGGAAATGAGTTTATGAC
Source organism: Bacteroidia bacterium (assembly GCA_025996755.1). GTDB lineage: Bacteria > Bacteroidota > Bacteroidia > Bacteroidales > Azobacteroidaceae > Azobacteroides. The sequence continues at coordinate 22,854 of BNTR01000005.1, read as the reverse complement.
AGCCGAGCGAAAATCTAAAAAAGGCTACTACTGGCCGGTGGATATCGAATCTTTGATTTCTGCCAACAATGAGTTGTATCAGGTGCCTTGGTGGATTGGAAAACTGTAAGTAATTAACAATTAAATAATTAAAGATTATGAAATATTTATATAGCATTTTATGTGCAGCAGTCGTATTTTTTGTCGCTTGCGGCGATGATAAGGACTACTTGATTGACGGAGGCGTATCCTCGCCTTACCTCAATATGACGACGTATGACTTTTTGGCATCCAATCCGTTGTTCGACAGTTTGCGTGTATCCATCGACAAAGCCGGATTGAAAGACCGCGTGAATGCCGAAGGGACACTCTTTGCAGTAACTAATTTTTCGTTCAAAAACTACATCGACGAAATGACCACCCTGGGACGTGCCAAATACAACGACCCTAACTATTTCTACGCATACGATAGCATTCCGGTATCGGATTTGCAGAATTTGGTCATGTATCTTTTCCCCGAAAAAATACAACGGGCGGATTTGCGCAAGGAAGGCGATATTTTCACCAATCTCGGCGGAACGGAATTGAGAATCTCTTTGGAACCCCAAAAAGATTATACAGACCAGCTAACTAACAACCCTGAGTATGTGTATCTCACCTACAAGCAGGGCGACAGATGGGATGATTGGGATGCCACCGTTACAGGCACTGAACAGGACACGAAGGAGCGTATTCAGACTTCCGGTTTGATTTCGACCAATGGTATCATCCATGTGGTGTCTAATGAACATAATCTGTTTTTTTACAAAAAATGAACACTAAAAACAAAGAAAAGATGAAAAAGATTTATTTAATAATAGTATGTGCAGTGGTTTCGTTCAGTGGCTGTGTGGAGGAAATTCCCATCGGCTTTCTGAGCGACAATATTCGGATGCGGGAAGATACTTTGAACATAGTCAAAGGCGTATATACGGTATCGGGCATCCCAATGATAGACGGTTCCACCCGTCCGCTGAGTTTTGAGATATTGAAAGTGAGAAATCTGACCAAAGGTGGTGGTGCGGATGAATTTTTGACAAAATATCCCGTAAAATTATGGCGAACGCCGTTTGACCCGGATACGGACGTGACGATGGAAATTGTCAATGAAAAAATCGAGATAAGAGAGATTACACCATTGGAAATCAATCCGGTAAGCGGACAGTTATGCTTTAACGGCGGCACCAATTTTATACAAGGCGACGACATATATGGTGTGGATGTGAAAGTTTTCAATGAAAACAGCAGCAAGACGTTCGAAAAATTCGGCATTGTGAAACTGGTAAACCGCCCATGGGAAATTGCAAACAACTTTGGCGAATACCTGCACGGAACGGTCGGCACAAACACTGAAACAGTCGTTGAGGCTGTCAATCCGCTGCCGGCAACCGAAATGGATGCGTTGAAAAACAACACACACCCGCGCTATTCAATCACTAAGGTAGGAGAAAGTGACGAAGTAAAAGTCAAGTTGATGTTTTTGGATGCCAACGGACAGGCTTTCCCCGGTGAAGCCATTGCCAACTGGCCGCGCGATGCAAAGTATCTCAATAATTGGTTCGACAATTCGATTGATACGAAGACCCTGAGCGATGGAGTGGAATTTAATTTTCCGACCGTGCCGTTTCCTGCATTTGGACGGACTTATACGGGTGGCAGAGAAAGTATCAGTTTGTCTTATTACACCCTGCATCCCAATTATTATACACTCAATGCCGCCGCACAAGCCGCCATTGCAAAAGCAAATGTTGCAAACTGTACGAATTACAATTTGAGGCTCAAAGCAACTTATCAAATCAACGTACCCGGTGTTTGGGAAGTGAAATGTCAATTTAAGTACGCTAATAAAAAATAAAAATTATGAAGACAAAATATTTAGTATTGAATTTTGCGTTGTCCGGACTTTTCTTTGCCGGATGCAACACAGCAGCAGACGAACTCTCCGTTGGAGGAGATATTGAAATTACGGAAACGCTGCCGCAAGGCACGTTCGCCAAGAATGTAACTAATCTGCGAGCGACAGATGCGTGGGAACATGGCATCACCATTGAGTGGGACGAAGTGGAAGACGACAATCTGGCAGGCTATTGGATTGAATGGAAAAGCACCGCCACGGGCGCAACCTATTCTGCCACGATAAAAGGCGAGCCTTATTTGGATATTGTGAGCCTGTACAACGACACCTATAAGATAACCGTCAAATGTGTCTCGAAAGACCTCCTGTATTCCACCGGCGTAAGCATCAATGCCACCCCTGTTGTCGATAAAACGGCACCCGGCGCGGTAACTAACCTCCAAGTGGAAACTTTTGAAACGCTGATGGTTTTGACATGGAAAAATCCGAATGATACCGACAATGATTTTGAAAAGCTCCACCTGAATGTTAAGAATGCGTCCGGCAATGTTGTTCATGACGACATTGTTTTGTCGACAGACGTGAATAGTTACATGGTTGTCAATTTAACTCCCAGCACGTCTTACACGTTTTCGCTCACCACAGAGGATTATGTGGGCAATGTTTCAGCCCCGGTATCTGTGACAGAAACTACGCTAAAGTCAATTGACCCGAATTTGTATGATGAGGTTCCGTTGAATAAACAGGCGACCCCATGGACAATTGCAGATTTCTCGACTGAGGAAGCTTCGGGCGAAGGAGCAACCGGCAGAGCAGCAGATGCGATTGACTATTCAGCCGACCCTGATAATGAAGCCGGCACGTTTTGGCATTCTCGTTGGACAAGTGGAGGAAGTTCCTTGCCGCAATATATCACCTTTGATGTCGGCAAAACAATCTTGCCCAAAACGCTGACAAGTTGGAAACGAAAAGGCAATGGCACAGGACCGCGGGAAGTCAAAATAGAAGGCAGCACGGACAAAACAAAATTCTATGATTTCGGCACATTTGAAATCACAGCCACCAGTGATGAGGGACAAAAGATGACGCTCAAAAATGTGCGGGAAGTGCGGTATATCAGATTCACTGTATTGAAAGCAGGTGCCACCGGCACAGGAGGATATGCGATGGTGCGCAATATTGAAATGACGGTTTGGGTGCCAAAATGAGGATGGCAGCACGATGCAACTCTCACAAAAAAACGTTAATTTTTAATTTTTAAGTTTTAATTCAAAAATTATTTGTACCTTTGCGCCCGAAAATAGGCTTAACGTAACCTCTGGCAAGAAAAGAGTGACTCGTGAATGTTGCGTTAAGGTGTTGGAAATTAAAAAGTTAATAGTAAAAATGGACTTAATTAAAGTTGCCGAACAGGCATTTGCTAATCCTGACGGGAAAGATTTTCCCACCTTTAAGAGTGGCGACACCGTGACGGTGGCTTATCGCATCAAGGAAGGGAACAAGGAGCGCGTACAGCAGTATCGCGGTGTGGTGATTAAAATTGCAGGACACGGCGATTCCCGTCGGTTCACGGTGCGCAAGATGTCGGACAATGTGGGTGTAGAGCGTATCTTCCCGCTTAATTCGCCGTTTATTGATTCAATCGTGCGCAACAAAGTTGGTAAAGTGCGTCGCGCCAAATTGTATTATCTGCGCAATTTGACCGGCAAGAAGGCTCGTATCAAAGAAAAGAGAATTTGAAAGTCAAGGTCATCAACAAATCAAAGCACGCCCTGCCGGAGTATGAGACACCACACTCCGCAGGGCTTGATTTGCGTGCAAACATTGACACGCCGATTGTGTTAAATTCGCTGGAGCGTGCGCTGGTGCCAACCGGTGTTTTTATGGAGTTGCCCGTTGGCTATGAGGCGCAAATCCGCCCCAGAAGCGGTCTGGCAGTCAAATTTGGCATATCATTGGTGAACAGTCCCGGAACGATTGACGCGGATTATCGCGGCGAAATCAAGGTGATTGTCATCAATCTTTCAAACGAGCCGTTCACAATCACCGATGGCGAGCGCATCTGCCAGATGGTGGTGGCGAAGCACGAACGCATTGAATGGCAGCCGGTTAAGGAATTGGGCGCGACCGAACGAGGCATCGGCGGCTTCGGACATACGGGCGTTGCCTGAAAATTTACAAGTCAAATGCGGAGAATCGGAATAATAGTGTGTATGTGTGTGTGCTGCAACAGTTTGTTTGCGGCAGAACCCGCTGCTCCACAATCGCTTGGCGTGCGCGAAAAGTTTGTTGCCGATTCGCTTTTTTTGGAAGCCCTCCGGCTGAAATATCTTGACAACTCGGAGGAGGAGGCACTCAACTGTTTGTTGGAACTTGTGAAAATTGATTCCACTTCGGCGGTGGCGTGGTATGAATTGTCGCAGTATTATTCTCACGTTGGGCTTGACGATGACCAGGTGGCTTTGCTCGAAAAAGCCGTTTCCTATCAGCCTGATAATGAGATATATAAAGCCTCATTGGCGGAGTTGCTTTACGCTACAAAGCAGGCGGCGCGAGCCACCCCCCTGTATCAGGAATTGGCAAAAAAGCATCCCTACAAGCCGGAATATTATTACTATCTCTGCCGCTGCTATGCCATTCAGGGCGAATTTACGCGGGCGATTGAGGCTTTAGACACGTTTGAGAGCAGTTCCGGCAAAAGTGAAAGGCTTTCCGAGCAACGCTATCAACTCTACCAAATCAACGGCGAATATCTGCTCTCGCAAGGCAAAATAGACGAGGCAAAGGCGCAGTACGAGGTGTTGAAACAACTTGTTCCGGAAGACATTGTCGCGTGGATGCACCTGTTGCAAATCGCTATCAGACAAGGAGATAGAAAGGAATTGGTTGCTCTTTGCGACGGTGCATTGGTCTATTTCCCCGACGTTGCCGAATTTTACTTCTACAAGGGTGTGAGCAACCTGATTGACAACAACAGCAAAGCCGCATTCAAGATTTTCACGGCGGGGTTGGCGGTGGTGAACGAAAAAGATAAACTGCTGAAATCCAACTTCTTAGAACAAATTGCAGACATCTATTATCAGCAGGGCAACAAGAAAAAAGCCTTTGAGGCATTCGATGCAGCACTGGAAAATAATCCCTACAACGTTTCGACGCTGAACAATTATGCCTATTATCTCGCTTTGTTGAAACAGGATTTGGACAAAGCCGAGCGGATGGCATCGGAAGTCATTCGCCAGCAGCCGGACAACGCCACCTACATCGACACTTATGCCTGGGTGCTGTTTCAAAAAGGCAACTACAATTTGGCAAAATTCTATATGGAATCGGCAATCAGCAAGAGCCGCGAGCCGTCGGGCGATTTGCACGAACACTACGGCGACATCCTGCAAGCCACGGGCAACCCCTCCGGTGCCGTGTCGGAATGGCAAAAAGCCTTAGCCCTGAAAGCCGCGGCGGGGGAAAATGTCAAAGATTTGAAGAAAAAAATCAAAAAAGCGGCGCAAACAAAATAATTCAGAAGCCATTGCGTTCACAAAACGGCAACAATCCACAACTTTCACATTTGGGTTTGCGGGCGGTGCAGACGTAGCGACCGTGCAAAATCAGCCAGTGGTGGGCAACCGACCAGAGGCGTTTGGGAATGTATTGGGTGAGTTCGCGCTCCGTTTCCAACGGGTTTTTGGAACTGTTCGTCAGCCCAATGCGGTTGGAAACGCGAAAAACGTGTGTATCCACCGCCAATGCGGGCACGTCGAACGCGACCGAGGCGACCACATTCGCCGTTTTTTTGCCCACGCCGGGGAGCGTTTGGAGCGCGTCGATGGTCGGTGGCACTTTGCCGCCGTGGTCGGCGACCAATTTTTGCGCCATCCCCACCAGATGCTTCGCCTTGCTGTTGGGGTAGGTGGCTGTTTTGATGTATTCAAAAATCGTTTCGGGGTTGGATGCCGCCAGCACTTCGGGCGTTGGGAAGGCGCGAAACAGGGGCGGCGTGATGATATTCACCCGCTTGTCGGTGCATTGAGCTGCCAAAATGGTAGCAATCAGCAGTTGAAAAGGGTTTTCATAGTGCAACTCGCTTTTGGGGAGCGGCATCTGCGCCTCAAACCATTCAATCACTTTCTTATAGCGTTCTTTTTTTGTCATCTGAATTGCCGGAGGAAGCGCACATCATTTTCGGAGAACATCCGCAAATCTTTGACCTGATATTTCAGGTTGGTGATGCGTTCGATGCCCATTCCGAGGGCGTAGCCTGAATAGACTTTGCTGTCGATGCCGCAATTTTCCAACACGTTGGGGTCAACCATACCGCAGCCGAGGATTTCCACCCAGCCGGTGTGTTTGCAGAATGGGCAGCCCTTGCCGCCGCAGAGGTTGCAACTGATGTCCATCTCCGCGCTTGGCTCGGTGAAAGGGAAAAATGACGGGCGCAGGCGAATTTTCGTGTCCGCGCCAAACATTTCCTTCGCGAAAAACATCAACACCTGCTTCAAATCGGCGAAAGACACGTTTTTGTCGATGTAGAGGGCTTCCACCTGATGAAAAAAGCAGTGCGCACGATACGAAATCGCCTCGTTGCGATAGACGCGCCCCGGACAAATGATGCGAATCGGCGGCGGAGTCTTCTCCATCACGCGCGTTTGAACGGACGAGGTATGCGTCCTGAGCAGCGTGTCGGTGCCGTGTTGCACAAAAAAAGTGTCCTGCATATCGCGGGCGGGGTGGTCTTCGGCGAAGTTCAGCGAGCCAAACACGTGCCAGTCGTCCTCTATTTCGGGACCCTCGGCAATCGAAAAGCCCAGTCGCGCAAAAATGGTTTCGATTTCGTGCTTCACGAGCGACAGCGGGTGGCGCGTCCCCACGTGGTAGGGATGCGCGGTGCGCGTCAAATCGAGTTCGGAGCCGGCATCGGAGTGGTCTTCGAGGTCGGCTTTCAGGGCGTTGAATTTGTCCTGTACCTCCGTTTTCAGCACGTTGAGGCGTTGTCCGATTTCCCGTTTCTGTTCGGCAGCCACCGACCGGAAATCGTCCATCAGAGCCGACACAGCCCCTTTTTTGCTTAGATATTTGAGGCGCAGTTGCTCCAATTCGTCCGCGTTTGCCGCCTGCAAATCCTTGATTTCGTTCAAAAGGGTGTTAATTTTTTCAGTCATATCTTAATATAATTTATTTTTTTAGCAACGCTTGCCGGCGCGCGTGCACCTTGCTGATAAAGTTGTGGAGGTGTTGCAGCAGTTTCGGGGTCGGGTGTTCGTTCAGAAACGACTGTATGTGACGCTGCCTTTTATCTTCAAAAATATCGTTGATGGTAATCAGAATGCCCGTTTCTTCCACCTGACCAAACTCCTCGTTGATAGCCGTGCCAAAGACGCGCATACTCGGCGAGAGGTTCATATAGGCACTCACCAGCGGCGGGATGTTGATGTTGTATTTGCGCACCTCCGCGTTGAGAATTTTGTAATCTTCCTTGTAATTATCCTTTGAAAAGAGTTGTGCGAGGCTTTTTTCGTCCATATCGGTAACCAGCGGCACGATGGGCGACACCAGATTATCGTTATCCCTGAAATATTTGTTGAGGAAAAACAGAATCAGATTGCGCGCATCGGGGTTGTAATCGCCATACATTGTTACTTTCCCAAAGTAATAGCGCAGGTCGGGGTCGATGACGGCGAGCGCGCCCAATCCGTCCCACAGATTGTCCAGCGCGAACAGTCCTTTCGTGCCAAACAGCCCCGCCTGATAGCCCAGCGACACAAACGAGCGTCCCAATTCAACCGTCGCCGGCAGGATTTCTTTATTAAATTGGGGCGAAAAGTTGAACAGTTCGCACGTCGCGATATTGTCGGGCTGCCCGTTGGCATCGAATGTTACCTCATTGCCGCACCGAAAGCGGTAGCCGCCGATGATTTCGCTCGCCTGCGGGTCCCACACAATCAACTGTCGGTAAGGCGTTTCCATCGTATCGAACGCATCAATATCCACCGCTTTGCCCGAGCCGCCACCATAATGGCGAAACGCAATCTCGCGCAAACGACCCACCTCCTGCATCAAATTTGGTGCATTGTGCGCCGTAAACAGATAAATTTCATTACCCGACTTGTTCGTTTTCCGAAAAAGTTTGTCGGGTGTCAGTTCCGACTTAATCACCTCCCTGGGGAGGGCTGGAAGAATCGTTTCCATAAACTGTTTTTTCTATCTCTTTCGCCCATTGTTGGGCTGTTTTTGAGGCATCCAATGTTTGCCACGCAATCGGTTTCCCAAAATGAATGGTAAACGTCGCGCCTTTCGATTTAAACATTTCGCGGGGCAAAAGCAACATCTCTAAATTGACTTTCAACCCCAACTTTTTCCTAATAGCCGCAAAGGTATAAAAAAAGTTTGAATTACGCGCATCAAAAAAGACGGGAATTATATCGCGCCGGTATTCAATGGCTTTTGCGACAAACATTTTTTTCCACTCCAAGTCGTGAATTTGCCCCTTGCGCTTCCGCGAACACAGCCCTGCCGGAAACGTAATTATCTGATTGTCAGACGCAAACGCCTCATTCAGCAGACTCACCGCCCCCGTCGCCTGCGCACCGTGCTTATTGATAGGGATAAAAATATCCTGCAACGGTTTGATGAAATACAAAATATCGTTCACCAGATATTTTATTTTGCCGTCATACCGCTCGCCCAGCACCGCCGACAAGCAGATGCCATCCAATCCACCCAACGGATGATTAGATGCAAAAATACAGCGATGAGTGGCTGTAGGCAGGTTTTCGACACCCCGCAACTCAAGGGTCAAACTGAAATCGTCCGCCACCTTCTGCTGCATAAACTGCACGCCCGAAAGCCCATAGCCCTTGCGCAAACACTCGTTGAGCCGCGCCTGACAAATCAACCAACTCAAAAACCTGACCGCCACGCGCGGAATCCGGCGCGCCAACCGCGGTGCTTTCGACTGCAATATCGCCTGCAAATCTATCTGAAACAATTCTTCTCTTTCCATAATTCGGTTGCAAAAATACAAAAATTTTATGATTGCGGCTAAATCTTCGTTTTCATAACTCATAACTTTTTTGTACCTTTCCTCTACGAGTTTACTTGTCTCACACGTGCTTTCATTGCCGACACTGCTTTTGCTGTTCATTTTGCAAACACGGGATATTGGCTTTTCAGTCAATTTCGCCACAAAGGTACGGATTCTATGCTGACTATCGCACGCAAGTCTTTCCATGCCGCAGCGTTGTCTATAAGCGACAGATTGTTGTAGAGTGTGCATTTCCGTCGCTCAATGCGACCATGGTATCGCCGTGATTTCATTCGACTTTTCATCAACTTTGATTTGCCCTAAACTCAACTGATTGGCTTTTGACCACGTGCTGACAATATGAACCGCACGTTTGGAATTGCCCTCTCGCGAGCCGCAAATGGTTTTTCCATCAATGCTGACAATGTCGCCGTCGGTGAGCTTTGAGATGTCTTTTATCCATGACAAGAAGGCACGCTCAAATGCAGCAGGGTCTAACGCACTGAAAAATCGGTTGAAAGTGTCGTGACTGGGAATGCCGTTGGGCAATTTCAGATAGTGCCGTAACCAAGATTCTTTGGCTTTGCCATAATCTTCAATATCATTCCACGTTTCTGCCCCACAAATAACTGCTGCAATGGTGATAAAAATAATGTCCTCCATCAAATGCACCTTACTCCTATCCACGCGCGGGTCTGTCAACCCTGTAAAATAACTAATCGGTGTTTGCATAACTCTTTTTATTATACTAACGGAAAGCGAAAGGTTTTAGTATTTAAATTTTGTTAAATTTTGATGCGTTTGCCCTGGCAAATAGATTCGTATCGTTTGAAAATACAAAAAATTATTGTACCTTTGCAGCCAAAAAAATGGACGATACAAAAATATTGGTTAATAAAATAGTTGAGGCACTGCAAGAGAAAAAAGGGCAGAAAATCGTGACGCTGGACGTTTCCAAACTTGACGGCTCCATTTGCAACTATTTCATTGTGGCTCAGGGAAATACGCCTACGCAGGTGTCCGCGCTCTCAGACAGCGTTTGGGACAAAGTGGGCGACGGCCTGAAAGAGAAGCCGCTTGGAGCTATTGGAATGCAGGAAGCACAGTGGATTGCGATGGACTACGGCACGGTGCTCGTGCATATTTTCATCCCCGAACTGCGCAATTTCTACAATTTAGAAAATCTATGGGCAGATGCCGAAACAACAGAAATTCCTGATGAATTATGAATACAAATGCAGTTAAAAGAAAAACTAAAAAGATGAAATTCGACCCCAACTGGGTCTATTTCGCCATTTTCGGCTTGTTGGCATATATGTTTTTTACCAACAAAGATGCCATGCCCACCGAAAAACAAATCGACTGGTCGGATTTTCAACGCCACGCACGCGAAAATGTGTTCGCGAAGATGACGGTCAATCTCAAAGAAAATCTGGTGCTCGCCGTCGTGAAGCCGGAACACCAGAGAGCGATTTTTGGCGACACCCTGCCTGTCGCTACCCCCAACCGGTGGACGGGCGAGATGGAGCAGCCGAGCGTGAAAGTGACGTTGCCGTCTGCCGACCGCTTTTCGGATTTCTACGACAAAACGAAGGAGCAATACCACATCGACGCGACCGTCAAATATGAGGAGGGCGGCAATTTCTGGCTCAGTTTGTTGAGCAGTTTGTTCCCAATCCTGTTTATCGTCTGCATCTGGATGTTTGCGATGCGCAAAATGGGCGGCGGTGCCGGCGGCATTTTCGGCGTGGGCAACACGAAGGCGCAGATGTACGACAAAACGTCGGATGCCAACAAAAAAACCACGTTTAAGGATGTCGCAGGGCTTTCGGAAGCCAAGCAGGAAGTGGAAGAAATAGTCGATTTCTTGAAAAATCCCGACAAATATACGAAACTCGGTGCGAAAATCCCGACGGGCGCGTTGCTGGTGGGTCCTCCGGGTACGGGTAAGACGCTGCTGGCAAAAGCCGTGGCAGGCGAGGCTGACGTGCCGTTTTTCTCGCTGTCGGGTTCCGATTTCGTGGAGATGTTCGTGGGCGTAGGGGCTTCGCGCGTGCGCGATTTGTTTGCCAAAGCCAAGGCGAAGGCTCCGTGTATCGTCTTCATCGACGAGATTGATGCCGTGGGGCGCGCACGCAGCCGCAATATGGCGATGGGCGGCAACGACGAGCGCGAAAACACGCTCAACCAGTTGCTCACCGAGATGGACGGCTTCGGCACCAACAGCGGGGTGATTATCCTCGCGGCGACCAACCGTGCCGACATTTTGGACAAGGCGTTGCTGCGCGCAGGGCGGTTCGACCGCCAAATCAACGTGGATTTGCCCGAACTGAACGACCGCAAGGAGATTTTTATCGTGCACCTGCGCGACATCAAGACCGACGAAACGGTCGATACCGAGTTTCTGGCGCGCCAAACGCCCGGATTTTCGGGTGCCGACATCGCCAACGTCTGCAACGAAGCCGCGCTGATTGCCGCCCGCAACGGCAAAGACCTCGTGCAGCGCGACGATTTTATGAACGCCGTGGACCGCATCGTAGCCGGTTTGGAGAAAAAATCGAAGATTACGACGCTCGAAGAGCGGCAGACGATAGCCCTCCACGAGGCGGGTCACGCAACGCTCAGTTGGAAGCTCGAACACGCCAACCCACTGGTGAAAGTGACCATCGTGCCGCGCGGCAAGAGCCTCGGCGCGGCGTGGTATATGCCCGAAGAGCGGCAAATCACCACCTATCAGCAGTTGCAGGACGAGATGTGCGCCACATTGGGCGGTCGCGCAGCCGAAGAACTCTCGACCGGCAAAATCTCGACCGGTGCCGCCAACGATTTGGAAAAAGTGACCAAACAAGCCTACGCGATGGTGGTCTATTACGGCATGAGCGAGCGGCTGGCAAACCTGAATTATTACGATTCAAGCGGGCAGGATTGGGGCACGTTTACCAAGCCATACAGCGACGAAACGGCAACGCTGATTGACGAGGAAGTCAAGCGCATCATTCAAGAGCAATACCTGCGTGCCAAAGAAATTTTGCAACTTAACAGGGATAAACACAAGGAGTTAGCCGATATGTTGCTGGAAAAAGAGGTCATCTATTCCGACGATTTGGAAAAAATCTTTGGCAAACGCCAATGGCTGTCGCGCTCGCAAGAGATATTGCAGCAGCAAGGTCTGATTGAGCCGGAGCCGGAAGCACCGAGTGAAGAATTAAAAACATAAATTTTATTTACGTATGAAAAAAAATATTTTTTATCTAACTTTCATCTCTCTTATGATGGTTACAGCAAGTTGTAAAGACAACAACAAAGTGAACGGCATTGAAGTGGCTAATTTGGACACCTCTGTGAATGCCGGCGACGATTTTTACCGGTTCGCGTGTGGCGGCTGGATGGATTCTCACCCTTTGGAAGCCGAGTATGCCCGTTATGGCACGTTCGATGCGATGGGCGAGAAAAGTAAGGAACAGGTGCGCGCACTTATCGACGAGATTGCGCAAAAAGACAATGCACAAGGCACTGTGGCGCAGAAAATCGGCGACCTCTACACGCTGGCATTAGACAGCACACGCCGCAACGCGGATGGCAACAGCCCTCTCCTGCCCTATCTGGCGCAGGTGAACAGCCTCTCCGACAAAAAGTCTATCGCCGCCACGTTGGCGTGGATGGATAACAACGGTTATTCGGCATTTTTCTATTCCGGCGTGGGTGCCGACGACAAAAACAGTGCGCTGAACATCTTCCACATCGTGCAGGGCGGCATTTCGCTCGGCGACCGCGACTATTATCTGCAACAGGATGCGCGGATGCAGGAAATTCGCTCCAAATATGTGGAAACAATCGAAAAATTGTTTGCCCTGGCAGGCTATACGCCCGAAGACGGCAAAAAAGCCTCGACTGCCGTGCTGCAAATCGAAACGCAGTTGGCACAAGCCGCCTTCACGCGCGAAAAACGCCGCGACCCGGAGGCTAACTACCACAAAATCAGCACCGCCAAATTGGTAAAAATAGCCCCTGCAATAGATTGGACGACCTATTTCAAAGACCTCGGCATCTCCGAAATCGCAGACCTGGATTTGGGACAGGTTGAGCCGTTGGCAGAAGTCAATAAAATCATCCAAAAGACTGATTTGCAGGATATTAAATACTATCTCGCGTGGAAAATCATTTCCGGCTCAGCCGGTGCGTTGAGCGATGACTTCGCAGAAGCAAGTTTCGACTTTTTCGGCAAAGTGCTGTCAGGCAGAGAAGCGCAACCCGAACGCTGGAAACGCGCCGTGAACGCCATCAACGGCAATCTGGGCGAAGCCGTGGGACAACTCTACGTCGAAAAACACTTCCCGCCCGCCGCGAAAGAAAAAATGCTCGCGCTGGTCAAAAACCTGCAAACGGCATTGGGCGAACGCATCGCAAACTTAGACTGGATGAGCGACGCGACCAAGGAAAAGGCGCAGGAAAAACTTGCCTCTTTCCTCGTGAAAGTGGGCTATCCCGACAAATGGCGCGACTATTCCGCGCTCGCCATCGACAAATCGAAATCCTATTTAGACAACCTCATCGCGGCGGATAATTTTGCAGCCGCCTACGAAATCAGCAAGTGGAACAAGCCTGTGGACAAGGGCGAGTGGTATATGACCCCGCAAACGGTGAATGCCTACTACGACCCAAGCACGAACTCCATCAACTTCCCCGCCGCGATTTTGCAGCCGCCGTTCTTCAATATGGATGCGGATGACGCGGTGAATTACGGTGCCATCGGCGTGGTAATCGGTCACGAAATGAGCCACGGATTCGACGACCAGGGTCGCCAATTCGACAAAGACGGCAACCTCAACGACTGGTGGACACCCGAAGATGCCGCGAAATTCAAGGAACGCGCCCAAGTGCTGGTGGATGTGTTCGACAACATCATCGTTTTGGATTCCACGCACGCCAACGGTCGCTTCACACTGGGCGAAAACATCGGCGACCAGGGTGGTCTGCAAGTGGCGTGGCAAGCCTATCAAAACACGTTGAAAGGCAAACCGGCACCCGCCCCAATTGACGGCTACACCGGTGCACAACGCTTCTTCATCGGCTACGCCACCGTGTGGGGCGGCAACATCCGCGACGAAGAAATCCTCCGCCGCACAAAAAATGACCCCCACGCATTGGGACGCTGGCGCGTGAACGGCGCACTGCCCCAAATTGATGCCTGGTATGACGCTTGGAACGTGACACCGGAAAATAGTTTGTATGTTCCAAAAGAAAAGCGCGTGGCTATTTGGTAATTAAAAAAAAAGTTGTAATTTTGCAGCGTTTTAGGGCTTCGCCCTAAAACGCTGCAAAATTGTCCTGTGGTGTAATGGTAGCACATCAGATTCTGGTTCTGCTTGTATGGGTTCGAATCCTATCAGGACAACAAAATATGCCAATGCTATTGATATAAATGCCCTACGAGTTGCGTTTTTTCTTGCAGATAATATGTGCAACAAGCCCGACCAGCACACAAAACCACCCCGAAAGCAGTGTGGCATTAGTCTGCAAATGAATAAAATGGGGCACCAGCAGCAGCACAATGCCCGCCGCGACGATAATCAGACCCCAATTTTTCCAAAAATTCTGCATACGCCCAAAATTCTTGCAAAGGTACAAAATAATTCTTACCTTTGCAGCACAAAAACACGTAAAAATATTTTCGATGAAGATACGGCGATTTTTTATCCTGTTGTTGCTCGCAGTTTGCGTGCATACGGCGACTTTCGCACAGCACGAGGCTAATGCGCAACGCGACAATTACACGGTGTGGGTGGCTCTGTTGCTGCCGTTCACTTCGGAAGACGGTGGTCAGAATGCCACCACCAATCGTATGGTAGAGTACTACGAGGGCGTTTTATTGGCAATGGAAGACCTGAAACGTATGGGCATCTCGGTTGATTTGCAGGTTGCCGACATCGGGTCGAGCGACCGCCGCCTGCAATCCATTTTGCTCAGCGATGACCTGAAAGAGGTCGATTTGGTGATTGGCGGGCTGTCCGACAAGCATACGCAGTCTATCTCGGCGTTTTGCAACAGGTATAACATCCCCTACGTGATTCCGTTTACTTCGCAGAACAACGCTGTTTTGAAGTACCCCAAGGTCTATCAGGTCAATATGTCGCAGGCGGAAATCTATCCGAGAGCCTCGGCGGCATTCTGCGAAAAATACCGCGATGCGAATGTGGTTTTGTGCCGAGATATGGCTTTAAAAGGCAACAAAACAGATTTTTGCACACAATTGGAGGTGGATTTGAAACTCAACAACATTGCCTACGCAAGCGTGGATGTGAACTACCTCTTTGAAAATCTCAAAACATCCTTAGTGGCTGACAGGCTGAACATTATTGTGCCCGACGACGATTCGGAGTTGCGCCTTGAACTCATGTCCCAGCCGCTCAAACTGTTTGCGGGGGTGTATCCCGACTACCAAATATCGCTGTTTGGATACCCCACGTGGCAAACGCTCGCCTCCAATACGCTGCTGTATCAATTCAACGCGACGTTTTACAGTGTTTACTACGCCAACCTCACCTCGCCGGCGGTCAAAAAATTTCAGACGAATTTTCAGCACTGGTATTCGCGCAATTTGATTGCCACATTTCCGAAATACGGGATGCTGGGCTACGACACGGGGATGTATTTTGTGCAACTGCTCGACGCATTCGGCATCGCCATCGGCAAGAATATCAACAACATCAACTATTCCGGCATACAAACAAATTTTATGTTTGAACCGGTGGGCGCAAAAGGCGGATTCATCAATAACAGCCTCTTTTTTGTGGAATATATGCCCGACAGAAATGTTTTTGTTTCATCAGTGCAATGAAAAAACGCCTCATCACATATCTTTTTTCGCTGCTGGCGGCAACGTGTTTGGCGCAGGCGCAGGAGTTTCAACCCGAGTGGAATGTGGGCGTAAACGGTGGCGTGACGCTATCCCAGATGCGCTTTAACCCGATTGTGTCGATGGGTTGGTTGCAGCAATACGCAGGCGGACTCACGTTTCGCTACATCTCGGAGAAGCATTGGGGGCTTCAAGCCGAACTGAACTATGCCATGCGCGGGTGGACGGAAAAACAGGATTCGGTTGCTTGGTTCCTCAATAAATACTCCCGCTCGCTGGTGTATGCCGAAGTGCCGCT
The DNA here is from genome assembly GCA_025996755.1 of Bacteroidia bacterium. GTDB lineage: Bacteria > Bacteroidota > Bacteroidia > Bacteroidales > Azobacteroidaceae > Azobacteroides. The sequence continues at coordinate 6,809 of BNTR01000005.1, read as the reverse complement.
GATGACGCATTTTTATGCCAATCTGGGCAAACACGCGCGATTTGTCTTCCTTGCCGGTCCGCAGATTAGTTTCTTTGTGAGTGAAAAAGTATTGGAATGTTTCAGAGACCTCGAATCGCGTCCACGCAACAATGATTATGACTATTACGACCTGAAAGTGGAACGCTTCGTCGACTACGGAATAGTTGGCGGCGCGGGGTTTGAACTGCGCACCGGCATCGGTCATTTCGTGCTGGACGGACGCTATTTCTTCGGTTTGTCGGACACTTTTGGCAACGTCAGAACGGAAGGCGACTACTTTGAAGCCTCCGGCAATCAGGTGATTTCAATCAAACTGACCTATTTCTTTAAGTAGGCTTCGCGCATGTTACTTTCCTTCGGCAATTGAAGAATGCTTACAACACGCGAAGTTGAACTCCTTTTGTCCGGTCAATCGTCTTGGTGGGTATGCGCAACATTCGCAATTTCAAGGCGAAAATCCGTCCCGACAGCGAAAGTTTGGGCAGCGCAAGTCCCTTTAATATTGTAAAAGAATCATTGACACTTCGTAATTTTACAAAAGAGGAAATAACAGAATTGTACGTACAACACAGAAACCGGACAGATTTTTGAGCCGGAAGCGGTTGAAACGGCGTATCAGCAAACGCAAGGGTAGCCGTGGGTTAGTCAACGCAATAGCATGTGAAGTGATTGAAAAAATACTTCAATCCGATTAGCCCCAACCGATTACAGCCGAATGAGTGCATCAAGCCATCTACAATATCATCTTGCGTTGCGATACGCATATTGACAGTCTGCTGGAACGGCTCAAAGAAGAGCGGGTGCGGCGGGTAATAGAGCAAGTTATCATCGGTGAATTAACCAAAAAAGGTATGATTGCGGATAATCAATATTTTTTTGTAACCTTTTCAAAATACATGCGTCAAAGGGATAGAGTTTTCAAAAAAATTAAATGTTTTACAAATTAAAAATTATTATTTATGGAATTAACACCTGTTTTTGTTGTCGGCTTCCTTGTGTTGGGAACCTACAAATTGTTTGAACTGTTTGTCAGAAAATCCGAGAGGCTGGCAATCATCGAAAAGTTGGTCGCTTTTTCGGGCGACAAAGTGTTTTCAGGCTCGATTAAGTTGCCTGACATCTCGTTCGGCTCCGACAGCGGCTCTTGGGCGTTGCGGGTAGCCTTGTTGCTCATTGGTGTGGGCTTGGGCTGTTTGCTGGGTTTTTTCACGCAGTATTATTACTTCGGGGATTCCCCAGACTGGCACATCCGGCAGTTGGCTGGAATCATCTACCTTGCGTACATTGCCATTTTTGGCGGTGCGGGGTTGCTGGTAGCCTATCTGATTGAGATGCACCACAAAAGCCCTTACGCCAACAAGTCTGCGGAGGGATTGACCAAGTAGAGCCGCTCGGTGGGGCGCGTGAAGGCGGTGTAGAGCCACCGGTAGAAGTCCAATCCGAGGTATTCGGCGGGCACGTAGGAGATGTCGAGAAAGACGTTTTTCCACTGCCCGCCTTGTGCTTTGTGGCAGGTGACGGCGTAGGCATATTTCACCTGCACCACGTTGTAGAACGGGTCAATTTTGAGTTTTGCCATCCGCTCCCGCTTCGTGGGGAGGTCGGCATAATCCGCCAGAATGGCTTGAAAAAGTTGGTCGCTCTGCTCTTTGGATAGGGCAGGATAGTCGGATTGGAGTGCCTCCATAAGGATTTTTACGTCCAACGCCACGTCGTAATCGGGGAAATAAACCGAGACATCGCAAAAGCGGAAGCCGTAGAGTTCCTGCGTGCGCCCGATGTGTTTCACCTCCATAATGTCGCCGTTGGCAATAAAATCCATCTCTTTCACCTCCTTCGACCAGAAATAGTTGTTTTTCGCCACCATCAGCAAATCACCCGACGAGAGTTCCTCCTCGCGCCACAGGATGCGGTTGCGGATGCCGTTGTTAAACAGATTGGCGCGCTTGTTGGAACGCGAAATCACCATCGTTTCTTCCATTCCATCGCGCTGATAGGCGTTTTCGATGCTTTCAATCAGTTCGTCGCCGCGAATGATTTGAACGTCCGTGAATTTTTTGGTGTAGATTTTCGGGAAGTCCTTAACCGCCTCTTTTTCAATGGCTTTGCGCAGCAACGTGGCATTGTGCAGGATGCCCGATTTTTGAGCTTGGCGAACAACCTGCGTCAGCGTCACCGCCCGCACGTGCAAGTTGTAGCCCGCTAACACGTTGGGGTCGAGCGCAGGACTTGCCGTTTGCCCCACGGGCGGCAACTGCGCCGAATCGCCCAGCAAAATCAGCCTGCAGCCCTGCCCGCCATAGACGTAATGAATCAAATCGTCCAGCAGCCGCCCGCTGCCAAAACTGAACGAATCCAGCCCATCATTGGAAATCATCGACGCCTCATCAACGATAAACACGGTGTGTGTGTGCTTGTTGAAGTCGGGCGCAAACCCCGATGCCTCGTTGGAGAAGTCGCGCTGACGGTAGATTTTTTTGTGAATGGTGTAGGCATTTTGCCCCGCATAGCCGGCAAAAACCTTTGCTGCACGCCCCGTGGGGGCTAAAAGCACGGAAGGTTGCTGCAATTCCGTCATCGTCTTGACCAGTGCGCCCACCAGCGACGACTTGCCCGTGCCCGCGTAGCCTTTGAGCAAGAAAATGGAGTCGGGATTGCGGTCGAAAAGGAACGCATTGAGTTCTTCGAGTGCCTGCTGCTGCTCTGCGGTTGGCTCAAACGGGAAGTTGTGCTTTATTTGTTCTAAAAAAACTGCCATCGTGGGGGCAAAGGTACGCAAATTATCGCGCCGTTACAATAAAAACAGCGTTTCCGCATTTTTTGTGGTCGTCCGCATCACTTCGTCGAGCGAACAGCCATAGATTTCCGCCAATTTTTGGGCGGTATAGACCATATAGGCAGGCTCGTTGCGCTTGCCGCGCATCGGAACGGGGCTGAGGTAGGGCGCATCGGTCTCCAAAACCAGCCGGTCGAGCGGCGCAAGTGTCAGATAGTCAACGAAATCCGCTTTTTTGTAGGTAACAGGACCGTCGATGCCGATTAAAAAGTTTTTGCATCGGAGGGCTTCTTCCAATTCGTTGCGGCTGCCGGTGAAGCAGTGCAAAACCCCGCGCAGCCGGTCGATACCCACTTTATGCAGACTTTCAAGCACCTGTGGGATAGCTTCGCGCGTGTGGATAGACACGGGCAAATCGAGTTCGACGCTCCAGCGCAACTGCGTTTCAAAGGCTTCTGTCTGCTCCTTGAGCCGCGATTTGTCCCAATAGAGGTCGATGCCCACCTCGCCAATCGCGATGTATTTTCGCTGTTCCAAAGCGGCACGGATATGCTCCAAATCGCGCCGAAAATCAGCCGTGATAGTGGTTGGATGGATGCCCATCATCGGGAAGCAAACATCCGGAAAGCGGTCGCACAGCGCATTCAATCGCGGAATGGAGGCGACCTCCAAATTGGGGAGGAGGAGTTTGGATACGCCCGCTTCGACAGCGCGGGCGATTACTTCGGCGATGTCTTCGTCGAAGGCGTCTTCAAACAGGTGTGTGTGGGTGTCAATTAGCATATTTCAAAAAAAGTATTTCCAAGCCGGCACAACCTCAATATCACCGGATTTCTGCTCCTGATTGTAGGTGATGATTGTTTTGCGACTTGGTTTGATGTCTTTTTCGACATTTTTAAAACCTGCAAATTCGCGGTCGCTGTTTTCGGGCGTGAGTTCGTAGCACACCTGAACTGCCTGATAATCAAAGCCGTTCTACACAATCTTTCAGCACAATAGATTCAAAATAATTTTTTAACAATTCGCTGCAATTTTGCTTATCGTCCATTGATTTTATTTCGGCAAAGGTACAAAATTTTTACGAAATACAATTCGTAAAAACAATAATTTTCAGGGCAAACGCATCAAAATAAAGCCATATTCTGCGATTTTGTTTCGTCTGTTACGCCGGAAGTCGTTAAATTTTGATAACCCTGTACAAGCGAAGCGCAGTGCAGGGTAAGGCGCGGGGTAGATGGCTAGCTCTTTTTTGTGCCGAAGGCAAGATAATTTATCGCTGGTCTGTGCAGCAAAACATTGATACAGAATCTATAATATCCCCAATTTACATCTAAAATTATGATAGAAAAGAAAGAAATAAACAAAATTGCAACGCAAAACCGTGTGAGCGACCGTCAAATAGAAAAAGATTATGTGCTTTCGTAGTTGCTTTTCGCAATTTGTGAAAGAAGAAACAAACATTGATATGCAAATTGACCCGAAGAAAGGGATATTTCACGAATCGGGAAATCTGCAGTTTTACATTGATTATGTGGTTTCGTTACAGGGCAGTATGGGCAGAACCGAGCCAAGCCAAGAGATTTGTATGACTTTTGGTATCTGACAGAAATTGAGCAGTTAAAAGTTGCCGACCATTTGTTCGAGTTTGAGAGTAAGGCAAAACACAAAGGGCAAAATCCCGAAAAATTTATGGAAAAAGCGTTGGGCAAGGAAACCATTTTTAAGCGCGACTGGTCAAAGAAATTATCTTCTCAAATTCACGACATACCCGATTTTGACACTGTTTTTAGAGAAGCAAAAAGGCATTTCAAGTGGTCGAAGAAAATGGCAGTTTCATAGAAATCTTTGGGAAAGATATGACAAATTTTCATACCTTTGCACTGCGTATTAAAACATAAAATAAAAATAAATATATAAAATTATGAAAGCAAAATTGTTTTGTATCAGTCTTCTATTGACTATTATCGGATGTTCCGAAAAAGAAACCTACCGTGTTTCTTCCGGAAAATTGAGTATCGAACTAACAAAGTCGGGCGAAATCGTCGGTTTCAAAACCGATAAAGTCAGCCGACCCATTCGGGGATTCATCCGCTTGGCAGGATGCCGCGATGAAGAAGGCATTACCGTTCGGAAACAGGCAAAAGGGATACTCGAATTTTCCCGAACGGTCAAAAACCAATCCGGCAATCAAGCCCGAATCACGGAGCGGTTTATTCCAAACCATGCAGGCATCCGCTGGGAAGCGGAAATTACAGGGCTTGATGCGCCTTGGACAACGCCGATACAGCGTGTCTTGGACTATAATTCCCCGGACAGTATCACTGAAAATGTGAAATTCTGGACCGCGTGGAGTGACCCTGCTTGCAGCGATGATATGCCGGGAACGGAAAAATGGACCGACCCCCTTTCCCCGCAGGATATTTCACAATTATCCGATTCGGTGAAACTTTATTACGGCTTGGTTCCGTTTGATTTCAATTCGACGAGCAGCAATACCCCGATGGCTGCCAATCTGTTCTGTATTCCGATGCTTTCGTTTCTGCAACCGGACAGCGATTTCGGTATCACATTGGCTCAAGCCCTGTCGGACACCTTGCTCGACATCACCTTGTCGCTGACAAAAACAGGCGAAGCCACATTGGAATATTTGAATCACCGGATTTCCAAAAATTCACCCATCATCTTTCGGGCAGACATCGTTACGCACGAAGCCGACTGGCGCGGCGGACTGCGTTATGTAACGGAAACCTGGTCTGAATATTTTGAGCCGGTCATTCCCATAGCGCACGAAATTGCCGGTACCGCTTCCTACTCCAACGCAATGGACAAGATTTGCGACAATGCCGAAAAGTATCATAAAATGTCGTATCGCATCAACTGGCAGGCGAGTTATGATTTTCCTTGGTTTGGAATGTACATCCCGCCGGTTGCAGACGACGTGGAATGGACAACCTTCGGGCATTCCTCCGGCGGCACGCGGCAATATACCATCAAAAAGTATGAGGAGGAAGCCGCAATGATGAAAAAGAAAGGCTTTTACACACTCAATTATTTCAATGTAGCCGAAATGGGTACTTACATCGAAATTCCGGCTCCGCCGCGAACGACAAAGAACGATAACGACCTTTGGAAAAACGGCAACGATTATGTATATGAAAAACTTGGCGATGCCATTCTAATGCAGCCGGTCAATCCCGATGCCGCCAAAGGCAATCAGGCGGACTATGAAGGCAAGCCTCATCCCTCGTGGGAAGGCAGTTTGGTAATGGATTGCGGCGTTCCCTCATACCGCGATTTTCTATTGGAACAGGCGCGGCTTCACATCGAAAAAGTCCCCAGTGCCGTCGGCATTTGCATTGACCGGCTCGATTGGTTGCGCTACTACAACCTGCGCGGTGATGACGGCGTGAGTTGGTTTCACAACAGACCAAGCCGTTCGTTCGTCGTTGCGTGGAACGAACTCCTCGAACCACTGGGCAAGATAATGCACGATGCCAACAAAGTGATTTATGCCAACAATTTGGATAAACGAATTGATGCCCTGAAAAACCTCGACGGCATTTACGACGAATATGGAGACCACGGAACGGCACTCAACCTGACGGCATTTTGCACATTGAAATGTCCTGCTATCGGCTGGACACGTTCGGAAAAGGATTTGCAACCCGACCCGGATGCTTATTTTCAGAAGTTTATCTATCTGGGCGTTTATCCGACAGCACCGTTAGACGGCAACGACCATACAATACGTCCCAACGCCATTGCGGACAAATATTTTACCGATTATGGTCCGCTGATGGATGCCATACGCGGCAAACAATGGGTGTTGCAGCCCCACTGTATTGAAGTGAAAGGGGATGCGAAAGCCAATTTGTTTGCAGTCCCCGACGGCTACATAATACCGATTTGCTTTGCCAAAGCAGAAACGGTAGAAGTGTTGGTACGTAACGTCAAAGGGTTGGAAAATCGCAAGGCAGAGGCAATTTACCCCGGCGGCAAAACAGTTGCCATT
>BNTR01000004.1 GCA_025996755.1 Bacteroidia bacterium | reverse complement strand
CTCATATTATCGCCCGTGCGGGTGGCAGGATGGCAGAATGCGAGGTTAAGGTGAAGTTCCCCACCATCATTTTGGAGGATATAGTGGTGCACAAGGGCAAAACCAAGTTAATACCATACACCACATCGCCTCCCGGTGAGACCCTTATCAATGCCGTTTGGGAATCCGAAATCGAGACAATTGCCACGGTATTGTCGGGCGCGGTGACGGGCGTGAACGAGGGCGAAACGACCATCACGGTTACCACCGCCGGCAGCGAGCCGGTTAGTTGCACGGTCACGGTGCTCCCTCCCGAGCCGGATAACGTAGCGGCAGAGAGTGTCGCCATCTATGATGCCAACGGGGCAGAATTGAAGAAATTAACACTTCCCGCCGGTGACAGTTATCAGTTATATGCCGTGGTCTTGCCGGAAAATGCGGATTGCAACGTAGTGTGGATATCCGAAAAGCTGGAGATTGCGACCGTCGACCAGACAGGACTGGTTACTGCGGCGAAAAAGGAGGGAAAAGTAAACATTATCGCCATTGCCAACGGCATGACTGCCGTGTGCGAAGTGACGGTGGAGACAGTAACGGTTGAGCCAACCACCTTAACCCTTAAACTCGGTGAGACATCCTCCACCCCCTTGACCGCCACTATAACGCCCTACAACGACCCCTACGAAGAGGCAGTCTGGTGGTCGGAAGATGAGAGCATCGCCATCGTGGACGGAGCAACAGGGGAGGTAACCGGCTTATCGGCGGGCGTGGTAAGGATTTACGCCACGGGGGGGGAAAGTGCCTACTGCACGGTAACCGTGAAATCCGACGTAGATATAGCGATTGCGCCGAAAACATTGAACCTTGCCCCTGACGAAATTTACAACAAATTGGAAGTTACAATAACGCCGCCGGATGGCATTGATGCCGCCTATACCTTTTCGTCCGCAAATTCTGCCATCGCCATGGTGGACGAATTTGGGGTGGTCACCGCCATGTCGGATGGCACGACAAAGATTTATGCCACCACTGCGGAGGGGCTATCCGATTTCTGTACGGTAAATGTGCAAGGTGGTTTAAGGGACATTGAGTCAGCACCGTTCAATTCCGACCCCGGCAACCGCGGGGTGACCATTACGCTGACCGGCGGCACATTTGTAGAGGAAACGAGCCTCTCCTGGAGTAAATTCACCCTTAGCACGTTGGGAACCCCCGGATTTGAACCTGTTTTGGAGGGCACCCTCGCCGGCAGGCCGAAACGCATCAGCGACACTGAGGTCTTCGTCCCCAGTGACAGAGTGGAGACCGCCGGAAGCGGTCAGAAAATGACTGTAGCCGCCGCTGCCTTTGCCACGCAATCCACATCCACAGCGGTGACGGTAAAGGCTAACATAGGTTTAGTGCTCTATTTTGTCTCTTACGTCGAGGGCGACAACATGCTGACCTTTACGCTGACCGGCGGCACATTTGTGGAGCAAGAGAAGCTCAGTAGGGAACAATTCGACGTTTTGAACACAAACGATGACGGGACTGGGATTACCGATTTTGACAGATGCACGATAACGCGCAAAAGCGACACTGAGGTCATCATAACCGGATTTATAGTGTCGACCGATAAAATAATTAGTGATTCACGGATTATAGTATATCCCGAAGCCCTTGCCACGCAAGCCACAGCGGTGACGATAGTTGCAGGTGTGGCGGAGTGAAGTCCCTAAATTCTGTTGAGTCAGCTTCCGGCGTAACAGACGAAACAAAATCGCAGAATATGGCTTTATTTTGATGCGTTTGCCTTAATTTTTTTTGTAATTCAAATTTTATTCGTACCTTTGCACAATTTTAAAAGAGAAAACAGATTAAAAAGATGAATCCGATTGTTAAAACAATTCAATTGGGCGATGGACGTACCGTTACCCTCGAAACCGGCAAGTTGGCTAAGCAAGCCGACGGCGCGGTGGTGTTGCGCATGGGCAACACGATGATGCTGGCGGTGGTGACTGCTGCCAAAGATGCGGTGCCGGGCACCGATTTTATGCCTTTACAGGTAGAGTATAAAGAAAAGTATTCCGCGTATGGACGTTTTCCGGGCGGTTTCGTGAAGCGGGAAGGGCGAGCCTCCGATTACGAAATCTTGACCGACCGCATCGTCGACCGCGTGTTGCGACCGTTGTTTCCCGACGATTACCACGCGGAGGTGTATGTTACCATCAATCTCTATTCGACCGATGGTGAGGATATTCCCGATGCGCTCACCGGTTTGGCGGCTTCGGCGGCACTGGCGGCTTCGGATATTCCGTTCAACGGACCCATCTCTGAGGTGCGCGTGGCGCGTATCAACGGCAAGTTCAAAATCAATCCGACTTTCAAGGAACTTGAAAAAGCCGATATGGACATTATGGTGGGTGCCACGATTGACAATATCATGATGGTGGAAGGCGAAATGAAGGAAGTGTCTGAAAAAGAACTGCTCGACGCTATCAAATTCGCTCACGAAACCATCAAAGTGATGTGTCAGGCGCAAATCGAGTTTGCAGAAGCGGTAGGCACCACCAAAAAACGCGAATATTGCCACGAAACGAACGACGAAGACCTGCGCAAGGATGTGCGCGCCAAACTCTACGACAAAGTGTATGCCGTAGCCAAATCCGGTCAGGGCAAACAGGAGCGCACCGAGGCTTTCCATAATATTAAGGAAGAATACAAAGCCACGTTCTCCGAAGAAGAATTGGCAGAAAAAGGGGCACTGATTAGCAAATACTACCACGATGTGGAAAAAGAGGCGATGCGCCGCTGCATTTTGGACGAAGGCAAACGCTTGGATGGTCGCAAAACGACTGAAATCCGCCCGATATGGTCTGAAGTGGATTTCATCAAGGGTCCTCACGGCTCGGCACTCTTCACTCGCGGCGAAACGCAGGCGTTGGCAACTGTTACACTGGGCACCAAGGACGATGAAAAACTTATCGACGATGTGTTGAACAACAGCAAGGAACGCTTCCTGCTGCACTACAATTTTCCGCCATTCGCCACCGGCGAAGCGCGCGCACAGCGGGGCGTGGGTCGCCGCGAAATTGGTCACGGAAACTTGGCTCATCGCGCCCTGAAGCCGATGCTGCCCGATAGTTTTCCGTATGTTGTGCGCATCGTTTCCGATATTTTGGAATCCAACGGCTCGTCGTCGATGGCAACGGTTTGCGCCGGCACGCTGGCGTTGATGGATGCCGGTGTGCAGATGAAAAGACCCGTGTCGGGTATCGCCATGGGGCTTATTTCTGAAAATAAGGGTACAAACTACGCGGTGCTGAGCGACATTTTGGGCGATGAAGACCACCTGGGCGATATGGATTTCAAGGTGACCGGCACGCGCAACGGCATCACCGCCACGCAGATGGACATCAAGGTGGACGGACTGTCGTACGAAATTCTCGAAAACGCATTGGCACAAGCCAAACAAGGGCGCGAACATATCCTCGGCAAGATTTTGGAAACCATGCCGGAGCCTCGTGCCGACTTGAAAGACCACGCGCCGCGCATCGAAATGATTATCATCCCGAAAGAATATATCGGCGCAGTGATTGGACCGGGCGGCAAAATTATTCAGGCGATACAGGAAGAAACGGGCACCACGATTGCGATTGAAGAAATCGGCAACAAGGGTCATGTGGAAGTCGCGGCGGTCAATAAACAGTCGATTGAGGCAGCCATGGCGAAGATTAAAGCGATTGTGATGGTTCCCGAAGTCGGCGAAGTGTATGACGGCAAAGTGCGCTCCATCATGCCTTACGGGGCATTCATCGAAATCCTACCGGGCAAAGACGGCTTGCTGCACATCTCCGAAGTGGATTGGGCACACCTCGAAAGCGTTGAGCAGGCAGGCATCAAGGAAGGCGACACTATCCAAGTGAAGCTGATGGACATCGACCCGAAAAGCGGCAAACTGAAACTCTCGCGCAAGGTGCTGCTGCCACGTCCGGAACGTCAATAATGAGAAAGTTTATATATAATTATGTTCATTAAAATTTATAAGTCATGAAAGAAAGAATTGGTGACAATGCAGGTCAAGTGTGGGCTGTGTTGAGCGAAGAAGGACAAAAGTCCGTGAAAGAATTGAAAAAACTGACCAAATTGACAGACAAAGATGTCTATGCCGCTTTGGGTTGGTTGGCGCGCGAAGACAAATTGCACTTCCACGAAAATGAAACCGACGTTTACGTCGCGTTAGTGTAAGTCCGCGTTAGTGTAAGCCATTCAACGGCGTAATCGCTACGATTACATCCTGAGTGAAACCGCATTTCTATGAGCAAAGAGTTGTTCGCATTCGGCGAGCAGCTCTATTGTTGTGCCCAATGCGCAGATACCTTGCTTGGAAATCTCTTGAAAGGTGATTTTTTTGAGGAAACTGTCGAGGTTCACCCCACTGTAAGCCCGCGCGTGACCATTGGTGGGCAGCGTATGATTGGTGCCGGAGGCATAGTCGCCGGCACTTTCGGGTGTGTAGTGACCCAAAAAGACCGAGCCGGCATTTGTGATGCGTTCGGCTAATGCTTGGTAGTCGGCGGTTGCCAAAATCAGGTGTTCGGGCGCATAGCGATTGGTCATTTCGACAATCTCGTCGGTGGTTTTCAGCAGCACTATCCGGCTGTTTTCCAGCGACTTGCGGGCAATATCCTTGCGCGGAAGGGCGGCTAACTGTTTTTCGACCTCTACTTCGACGGCTTTTGCCAGCGTCTGCGAGGTTGTGAGCAACAACACCTGACTGTCGGCACCGTGCTCGGCTTGCGACAACAAGTCGGCTGCCACAAACTTCGGATTTGCCGAATCGTCGGCAACGACCTCCACTTCGGATGGTCCCGCAGGCATATCTATTGCCACATCGGACAGGCTCACCAACTGCTTGGCTGCCGTTACATATTGATTGCCCGGACCGAAAATTTTATATACCTTGGGGACGCTCTCCGTGCCGTAAGCCATCGCTGCAATCGCCTGACTGCCACCGATTTTGAAAATGCGGTCGATATGCGCCATTTGTGCGGCGTAGAGGATGGCGGGGTGGATTTTTCCCTCCGCATTGGGCGGCGTGCAGAGGATAACCTCCCTGCACCCCGCGATTGAGGCGGGAATGCCGAGCATCAGCACGGTCGAAAACAGGGGTGCAGTGCCTCCGGGGATATACAAACCCACTTTTTCGATGGGCACCGCTTTTTGCCAGCAAACCACCCCCGCGGTTGTTTCCACGCGGGGCATCGGTGGTTGCTTCTGCGCTGTATGAAACGTGTGAATATTTTTTGCTGCGGCCGAAAGAGCCTGTTTGAGTGCCTCCGGCACCTGTTCTGCGGCACGCGCACGCTCGTCGGCAGACACTTCCAAATCCTGCAACTCCACCTTGTCGAACTGCAACTCATAGTCCCTGATTGCCGCATCGCCACGCGCTTTCACCGCGTCCAGCACCGTCTGAACAGCACCAAAAAGCGCAGTCTGATTCTGCGCAGGGCGCGCAATCAACTCGTCCCACAGCACTTCGGAAGGATAAAAAAATATCTGCATAAAATAATATTCGTAATTCGTAATTTTTAATTCGTAATTGATTACGGAATCATCTTTTCGATGGGGAGCACCAAAATGCCTTCGGCACCGGCGGTTTTCAATTTGCCGATAACTTCCCAAAACACTTTTTCTTCAATCACCGAATGCACCGAACTCCAGCCGTCTTGTGCCAGCGGCAGGATGGTGGGGCTGCGCATACCGGGCAAAATCGCGACGATTTCCGGCAATTTTGTGTTTGGCGCATTCAGGAGCACGTATTTTTTGTCGGCGGAGTTTTGTATCGTTTCCATTCGGAAAATCAGGTCTTTCAAAATCGCCTGTTTTTCCTTGCTAAGTGCCCTGTTTTGAATCAAAACGGCTTCCGATTGCATCACCACTTCCACCTCTTTTAAGTGATTGGTAATCAGCGTACTACCAGAACTCACGATGTCGAAAATGGCATCTGCCAAGCCGATGCTCGGTGCGATTTCCACCGAGCCGCTAATCACGTGAATATCCGCCTTGATGGCGTTTTTCTTCAAGAAATCCGACAAAATTTCGGGGTAGGAGGTCGCAATTTTTTTTCCGGCAAACCAACTCAACCCCGCGTATTCAGCCTCTTTGGGCACCGCCAGCGACAGCCGGCAAGTGCTAAAACCCAGTTTTTTAACGAGTTCCGCATTTTTCCGCTTCTCCACGAACTCGTTTTCGCCCACAATACCCGCGTCGGCAGTGCCATCGGCAACCGCCTGCGGAATATCGTCGTCGCGCAAAAAAAGCAATTCCAGCGGAAAAGTTTGCGATGCAACCAGCAAACTGCGCTTGCCAACCGACAATTTAATGCCGATTTCGGTCAATAATTGCATCGTTTCGTCGTGCAGACGCCCCTTTGTTTGTACAGCAATCCTTATCATAGTGGTGCAAAGGTACAACATTTTTTTGAATAAACGTGATTCATAATTATTTTGTATCTTTGCAGTCGCAATGAAGACGGAAGAACAGTTTGAACATGTGATTGGGATTTGCCGCAGTCTGTTTGAGAAAAAACTTAAGGATTATGGCGCATCGTGGCGTATTATGCGCCAGCAATCCATTACAGACCAACTGTTTATAAAGGCGAAGCGCATCCGCAGTTTGGAAACGAAAGGCGTGAACAAGGTGGGCGAGGGCATTGAATCGGAATTTATCGCGATTGTCAATTATGGTGTTATTGGGCTGATTCAGACGGAGTTAGGTTTTGCCGACAATGTGGATTTGTCCTGCGAACAGGCAATCACGCTCTACGACAAGCATATCACCGCGACGAAGGAGTTGATGTATGCCAAAAATCACGACTACGACGAGGCGTGGCGGGGGATGCGGGTGAGTTCGTACACCGATTTTATCCTCACGAAAATCAATCGCACGAAGGAAATTGAGGCGAATGAAGGGCAAACGCTGGCTTCGGAGGGCGTGGATGCCAACTATATGGATATGGTCAATTACGCGCTGTTTGCGCTGATTAAATTGGAATATGAGAGTTAAGAAAATTATTGTTGAATGTTGTCGGGTGCTTTTGGGGCTTGTCTTCGTCTTCTCAGGCTTTGTGAAGGCGGTTGACCCGTTGGGCACTGCCTATAAGATTCACGATTATTTTGGGGTTTGGGGGCTTTCTTCGCTTGATTTTTTGACTTTGCCGCTGTCGGTGGGGCAATCGGTGGTGGAATTTTCACTGGGCGTGTTGCTGCTGTTGGGCGTTTTTCGCAAATATACGAGCCTGCTCGTTTTGCTGGTTATGTGTTTTATGACACCGCTAACGCTGTATTTGGCGATTGGGAATGCTGTTTCGGACTGCGGGTGCTTTGGCGATGCGCTGGTGCTCACGAATTGGCAAACATTTTTTAAAAATGTGGTTTTGTTGGGGGCTGCCGGCGTTGTTTGGCGTGCGGCTCGTTGTTGCGGGCTTGACCCGCAATCTCCCATCAAACGCGGTGTGGCGGCGGTGGTGGTTACGGTGGCTTTGATTACGGGATTGGCGGTGTATTGCATTGAGTATCTGCCGATTATAGATTTTCGTCCGTATAAAATCGGCAATAATATCAAGGAGTTGAGCACTGTTCCCGAAGGCGCGCCCGGTGATGAATATGCGACGTTGCTGATTTATGCGAAAGACGGTCATACACAGACGTTTACGATGGAGAATTACCCGAAAGAGGGGACGGGCTGGGAGTTTGTGACGGCAGACATCAGGCTGCTGAAAAAGGGCTACGAGCCGCCGATTCATAACTTCACCATCACGACTGCCGAAGGCGAAGATATTACGGAGCAAGTGCTTGATTATGAGGGATATACATTTTTAGTGGTTGCCCACAGATTGGCGGATGCGGACGTGCGGTGTGCCGCGCGATTGAATGACATTGCCGACTATGCGAGTGAGCGGAACGTGAAATTTCTGGGCTTGACCGCCTCGCTTCCAAAGGAAATTGCCGAATGGAACAGGCTCACGCAGTCTTTTTATCCGTTTTGCACGATGGATGCCGTGACGCTGAAAACGATTGTGCGGTCGAATCCGGGGCTGGTGTTGCTGCACAATGCCGTGATTATTGGCAAATGGTCGCACAATGATTTGCCACGCGAAGAAGAAATAAATAAACTAATAAAAAATGAATATTACCGGTAAAATTACAGGAATTAAATACAGAACGTTGCTTGCAGACAATCCAACAGTGATAAGTATGAAGGACTTTGACATAAATAAAGCCCCTTCGGTTTGTCTGTTAAACAATAAAAACTGTACTTTTGCCGTTTCAAAATGGGTTTCGCCCAAACGGACACGCTCGTATCCTTTTGAACGAGTGTATAATACCTTGCACCTTGCAAAGAAAATTACTGTTATTCCAATCATAAAGGACGAGGGCGAAGATGGGGATAGAGATTATATTCAGTGGGATACAGTGTCGTTGATGTCGCTTTTGGATGTATTTGTGGTGTTTGCCTACTATGATGAAGCAGAGATAAATCCTCGGAATAGCAAAAAGATTACCAATCAACAACTTAACAACAAGTATGTCATTTCCAAAGTCAAAGAAATAGAACAATATCACAGTTCTGCACTACATTGGAATTTGAATGAATTGCAGACAAATTTTCAAAAAATTATTCAAAAGGCGAAGAAAAGTTATGCCGAAATAGAATGTAAAGCAGGGGTGAAACTTCACGATTTTGCAGGATTAGAAAAATTTCAAGAAAAAATTGGCAAAGATGTTTCTTTGTTTATGGAATTTTCACGCGACAAAGCCGAGCAGGCGCAAGCACGGGAATATGTTACTGTGCAGCCCAAAGAGAGTTTATCTACGCTATCCAAAGCCAAAATCACTATTACAAATTATTTGGGTGGACAATACTTTTTCACGGTAGATGAAATTTCTATGCTTGCCGATACCCTTTATCTCATAGAAGGAAAACATAGTAAAAATGCCCTCTTGCCAAGTATAAGCGACATTAAAGATGGGTTGCTAAAAATGATTTTGTACAGCAATCTTACACAAGTAACCGCAAATGAGAATAGTGTCAAACACGAAGCCGTTTTATCATTAACATCTTGTAAAATAAAGGGTTGTGTAAGTTCTGCGAGTACAAAAAAAGAACTAAACGAGTTCTTTGAAGCAAACGCTATTACCCTTTCGGACAGACAAATGGTGGAATTACTTATGGAGGAGGCGAGGCACAATAAATTTACTGTTAAAATACAATATTCAAAATGATAAAAAGCCCTTTACGATACCCCGGTGGAAAAAGCAGAGCAATAGATACCATTGCTCCGCTAATCCCTGAATTTGATGAGTTCAGAGAGCCTTTTTTGGGTGGTGGTTCAGTTTTTGTTTACGCAAAACAACGTTATAAAGGGAAAAAATTTTGGATAAATGACCTTTATTTGGAGTTATTCAAATTCTGGGAAATGACGCAGAAAGATGTTGATGCTTTGATAGGTAAGATTTATGAGTGGCGCAATGTCTATCCAATAGGGAAAGAACTGTATCAATTTTTAAACAAAAATATGGTTGATTTCAACGATTTAGAGAGAGCTGCTGCATTTTTTATCTATAATCGCATCACTTTTTCGGGAACGACATTAAGTGGCGGGTATAGCGAAGGTGCTTTCACGGGGCGGTTTACGGAAAGTAGTATCCAGCGGCTCAATCAATTGGCTAAAATTATAAATGGCTCAACGATAACAAATTATGATTATGAAGATGTTGTAAAAAAAGAAGGCGAGAATGTTTTTATTTTTCTCGACCCGCCATACTATTCCGCGACCAAATCTGCATTGTATGGCAAAAATGGAAATATGCACAAGTCGTTTGACCATCAGCGTTTTGCACAAACCATGAAAAATTGCCGGCATAAATGGTTGATTACTTACGATGACAGTGAATATATTCGCGACTTGTTTTCTTTTGCTACAATTATTCCATGGAATTTGACGTATGGCATGAGAAATGTTACGGACAATTCAGACCAGACAGGTAAAGAATTATTTATTTCTAATTACTTGTCTGAAAAGCAATATAAGGGAACATATAAACAAATGGAACTATTTGAAAATAAATAATAATTAAATAAAAAAATAAAAAAAATGAGAAAGAACATTGTCGCAGGGAATTGGAAGATGAACAAGAACTTGCAAGAAGGTCAGGATTTGGTGAAAGAGTTGCAGAGTGCCGTTTTTGGCAAAGCGTTGAAGTGCGAGGTGATTGTTTGCACGCCGTTTATCCACTTGGCAACCGTTGGTGGCGTGATTGACAAAAACAAGGTGAAGCTTGGCGCACAAAACTGTGCCGACAAGGTTTCCGGTGCTTACACGGGCGAAGTTTCTGCCGAAATGGTGGCTTCTACGGGTGCACAGTACGTGATTTTGGGTCACTCCGAACGCCGCGCCTACTATGGCGAAACGAATGCCATTTTGAACGAAAAAGTGAAATTGGCGTTGGCAAACAATTTGACACCGATTTTCTGCATCGGCGAAGTGCTGGCAGAACGCGAAGCCGGCAAACAAAATGCGGTGGTGAAAAAGCAAATCGAAGAAGCGTTGTTTGACCTCTCCGCCGACGATTTTGCCAAAATCGTGTTGGCTTACGAACCCGTCTGGGCAATCGGCACCGGCAAAACAGCGACTTCGGCGCAGGCGCAGGAAATTCACGCGTTCATCCGCCAAACGGTTGCCGCCAAATACGGAAAAACCGTTGCCGACAGCACCTCAATCCTCTACGGAGGTAGTTGCAACGCCGGAAATGCCAAAGAATTGTTCGCCAATCCCGACGTGGACGGCGGCTTGATTGGCGGTGCCGCCCTGAAAGTGGATACCTTTATGCCGATTGTCGAAGCATTTTGAACGTGGAGGTTATGAACAGAAAGATGTTGTTTTTAGCAGCAATTTCAATGATGGTTTGCGCCTCGGGGCAGGCTCAAACCATCATTGACGAATTGCAGAAAGCACCAAGAGCCTCCGAAGGGGTGATTAACATTGTGGCAGATTCTGCCGTCAATGCCTTGATTGGCACTCCGGGCGGCAAAATTGTTTCGCTCAATACCCTCGCGGATAGTATCGCGGCGGCGGAGATGGCTGCGGCGGATTCCGCAGGGTATGTTTGGGGCTATCGTGTGCAGGTTTTCAGTGGCAATCAGCAACAGGCACGGGCGGAGGCGCAAACGCGGCAGGCGGCTGTTCGGCAGACATTTCCGAACATCTCGACCTATCTGACCTACAATGCGCCGAATTTCAAGGTTACAGCAGGCGATTTTTCGACGCGCGAAGAGGCGGAAGCCTTTAAGCAGCAACTTGCTCGCGCACTGAAGTTTGGACGTGAGGCGTTTATCGTTTCCACTAAGATTAAATATCGTGCCCCAAAAATAGAATAGACAGTGGATTTTACACCCGAACAACAGACCACGATAGACGCTCTGGCGTATCACTATTCAGAGATTTTGAAATTGCTGGGCGAAGACCCCACGCGCGAAGGGCTGCTGAAAACGCCGCAGCGCGTGGCGAAATCCATGCTGTTTCTGACCAAAGGCTATCAGCAAAATCCGTCTGAAATCCTGTCGTCCGCCATTTTTATGGAGGACTACAAGCAGATGGTCATCGTGAAGGACATTGACTTTTATTCGATGTGTGAGCACCACCTGTTGCCGTTTTTCGGCAAAGTGCACGTGGCGTATATCCCCAACCACGCGATTACGGGGTTGAGCAAAATCCCGCGCATCGTGGAGGTGTTTGCCCGCCGGTTGCAGGTGCAGGAGCGGATGACAACCCAGATAAAAGAGTGTATCCAGCAGACACTCAACCCGTTAGGTGTGATGGTGGTCATCGAGGCGCAACACCTCTGTATGCAGATGCGCGGCGTAGAAAAGCAAAACTCCATCACCACCACCTCCGACTTCACGGGAGCCTTTGAAGCTGCCAAGACGCGCGAAGAATTTATTAGTTTGATTCGGCACTAATATATTAGCAACTTGTTGAGTGATTACAACACCATGCTACCGGTCATTATGCGACGAATAAGCACCGTGTCATCAATTATAGGGATTAAATTATAAATAATTAAACGTCCAAAGTCCCTGCTTATTCCATTCTGTGCGCGATTCATTGGCGAGTATTCGATATTCTTCGCCAAACCGGTCAATCAATTTTTTGTCTAATATATCAAACCATTCCGGCACGGAGATACCCACCGGTTCCCCATTGGCATCATACTCCACACCACGCAATTGTTCCGTTTGGGTGGATGTTTCCATTACTTGGGTTTGAATAGCTGTTTCCATAATTCTAATTTTTTTTCTGTTTTTATTATACAAAGGTACATCTTTTTTTGAAATATATCGTATCTTTGCCGAAAAAAAATAAAAATACAACAGATTATGGTCACAATTTATTCCGATTTCAGCGACACAAAGCACCTGCAATACGTTGCCAATCATATTTTTTGTGCGGTATTGGGGACGGAATTTACGATTACGGCGGATAAGGCGGCGTTTTTGGCGGCTGATGGTCCGTGCGTCAACTATTCGGATGCGGATTTGGGGCACGGCATTCAAATTGTGCCTAATGATTCATCTGATATATTTTCTGCATCCTTTGACTTGTTGGCGTTGCGTGCCGAATATCAGCCTACCGAATTGGATGCGCATGGGCGTTTCAAGGTCGAAAATTCGCCGTTGTATCGGCAGGGGTTGCTCGAAACGCCCGTCATCGACCGCTGGGCATACACCTTGAAGGACGAATTGGGAAAAGCGGGCTATTCTACCGCCGATTTCATCCCCCGCAAATACCGCGCCGTATGCACTTACGACCTCGATTTTCCGTTCAAACACCTCAAAGAGGGGCTGTTGAAATTTGTCGGCAAATCGCTCAGAGATTTGAGCAACGGCAATTACAAACTGTTTTGGGAACGTCTGAACACGCATCTGCGAAAAATCCGCGACCCCTACTATTTCGCGATGTGGCGCATCGACGACGCGCATCGGCAGTGGGCGCATCCGTATATTCTGTTTAAGTTTGACAAATTTGTGCCCTATTTGAAGTATTTGCACCATACGGAGAAAATCGGGGTGCACGTTTCAGGCAGGGTCAAGCGCGCAACGAGCGAAAGCGAGCGCGTCCATTTCCTGAAAATTCACACGCCTGACACGTTTCGCAACTTGCTCAAGGCGGGCTTCAAGGACGATTATTCGCTCGCATTCGCTAATGCGGCGGGTTTTCGCTCGGGGACTGCCGTGCCGCACCCGTTCTACGACTTGGAACGCGACGAAGTGACGGATTTAATAATTCACCCCACAGTGATGATGGATGCCACCTATATGGCGCACCAAAAAATCACGCCGGAGGATGCTCTGGCGAAGATTAAGCAACTGATTGATGCCTGCAAACAGTCGGGCGGCGACTACGTCAGTCTGTGGCACAACTCCAATCTGGCGGGCACGGCGGCAGAAAATCCGTGGCTCAAGGTGTATTTGGAGTCCACGCAGTATGCCATTTCATTAGAAAATGCAACTTATATAAAATAAATTGCGTAACTTTGCGCTCGGTAAACAGGAAGACTTGTGAAAGAATTAATTGCAACAAACATTTTTAAGATTGATAAGAATTATATTTCAAAACGAGAAAAGCTTATCAATGAGGCTATTGTGTTTAAAAGCGGCACATTTGAACAACAGTTTAAAACTGTAGTTGCTACGCTACCTGCTCAAAAAGAAGTATATTTTTTAAAACCCGGAAAGGAAACAAAACGAAAAACACCCAATCCGTACGATATGTTGCCCAATGTTGGCGAGCAAGATATGTCAAATTGGGCATTTGAGCAAATATGGGAATATCTTATCAAAATTTCAATCATTCACAAAGCCACTTTTCAAAAAGTTTTGGTTTTGCTCTATCGTTTGTGCTTTTTCATTGACCACAAAGAAAATGAAAATGGACAAATCCGCTATTTGCCGACTGCTGAAATTTTTGATTACATTGCTCATTTAGAAAGTTTTGTTTTGAAAGATGGTTTTCAAGATAAGTTTAAAACTACAGAAGTTTCTCTCTTGGAGTTTATCCATTTTGTTGATTTATTAGCGTGGAACGAAGATGTAAAATATCATACCACAGACGGAAAGGCTGATTTTACAGATAACAGTCGAAAAAAAGTGGGTCGAGTTAATACCATTTTAACTATAATAAGTGCACCAATTTTAATTAGTAAATTTATCAATAACATTATTGAAAATTCAAAAAATAATGGCGTTATCAATGTAAAATTAATCACAACAACTATCCAGAAGTTTACTAGAACAAGAGGCTTGTGTGTCCTTTCTAATAAAGACCTTTTAGAATATTTAAGTCCATATTTAGAAAATTAGTTATGCCGGAAGAATTCAAAAATAAAGTTTTTAATGAGGATGTGCTCAAAGTGCTAAAAACCATTCCCGACAACTCACTTGATATGGTTTACGGCGACCCCGATTACAATGTGGGCATAAATTATGCTGGGAAAAATTATACCCAAAAATGGAACGATTATATTGATTGGTATGTTGAACTGACAAAAGAATGTATGCGAGTTTTGAAGCCTACGGGCAATTTGTTTATGATGAATTATCCGAAACAGAATGCGTATCTGCGTGTTAAATATTTGGATGATAATGCTTTCGGTGTTCACGATTATGTTTGGATTTACAATACAAATGTTGGACATAGCCCTCAAAAATTTACAACGGCACACAGAAGTATTTTACACGCAACAAAAAGTAAAGACAACGCCTTCTACAAAGACAATGTTGCCGTTCCGTATCAGAATCCGACCGATAAACGCATTATGGGTAGAATTGCCGCAGGACATTTGGGTAGAATGCCTTACAGTTGGTTTTATTACGATTTGGTCAAAAATGTGAGTAAAGATAAAACGTTTCATTCGTGTCAAATTCCATTGCCTCTCGTAGAAATGCTTATCAAATCGTGTACTCAAAAAAATGATGATGTGTTTATTTTGTTTGGCGGAAGTGGTAGCGAATTGGTGCTGTGTAAACAATTGGGACGCAATTACATAAGTTGTGAATTGCATCCGGAGTATTATCAAATGATTTTAGATAGATTAAATAATGGTGGGCAAATACGGGAAGAGTATAGATTGCGCTTTTTACAAGAAAAAAACAAAGCGGTAGATACAACACCGCAATTATTTCAAGATGAATTATTTTGTGCATAATTTATTGAACTG
This sequence comes from Bacteroidia bacterium, assembly GCA_025996755.1. Lineage (GTDB taxonomy): Bacteria > Bacteroidota > Bacteroidia > Bacteroidales > Azobacteroidaceae > Azobacteroides. The sequence continues at coordinate 32,276 of BNTR01000004.1, read as the reverse complement.
TAATTTTTTATGAATAGATATGGAAACATTCGACATACGCGAAAATAGTTGGGACAATGGCTTGAGCGAGAAGGAAAAGGAGTTTGAAAATGCCCTGCGACCGCTCTCGTTCAAGAGTTTCAGCGGGCAGGACAAGATTGTTGAGAACCTGCGCATATTCGTTCAGGCGGCGAAGATGCGCGGCGAATCGCTCGACCATGTGTTGCTGCACGGTCCGCCCGGGCTGGGCAAAACCACGCTTTCCAACATCATTGCCAACGAACTCAATGTGGGCTTCAAGGTTACGTCGGGACCCGTTTTGGACAAGCCGGGCGACTTGGCGGGCGTGCTCACCTCGCTGGAGAAAAACGATGTGCTGTTTATCGACGAGATTCACCGCCTCAGCCCCGTGGTGGAGGAATATCTGTATTCGGCGATGGAGGACTATCGCATCGACATTATGATTGACAAGGGTCCGAGTGCCCGCTCGATACAGATTGATTTAGAGCCGTTTACGCTCGTTGGGGCGACCACCCGCAGCGGCTTGTTGACCGCCCCCCTCCGCGCCCGCTTCGGCATCAACCTGCACTTGGAATATTACGATGTGGATACGCTGATGACGATTATCAAGCGTTCTGCCACCATCCTCGACGTGCCGTGCGATGACAGTGCCGCGAAGGAAATTGCCTCACGCAGTCGCGGCACGCCCCGTATCTGCAACGCCCTCCTGCGCCGCGTGCGCGACTTCGCACAGGTGAAAGGCAGCGGCAAAATCGACCAGGAAATCGCTTGCATCGCCCTCGAAGCCCTCAATATCGACAAATACGGGCTGGACGAAATCGACAACAAAATTCTGCTCACGATTATCGACAAATTCAGCGGCGGTCCCGTCGGTCTCACCACCATCGCCACCGCGCTGGGCGAGGATGCGGGCACCATCGAGGAGGTCTATGAGCCGTTCCTAATCAAGGAAGGTTTTATTAAGCGCACCCCGCGCGGGCGGGAGGTTACCTCGCTGGCTTATACGCACCTCAATCGGAAGATTGCCGCGCGGCAGGGGATGCTGTTTTAGAATTACGAATTACGAATTAAAAACTACGAATTAAAAATTATGATGCTATGAATGTTAAAGAGTTAGTCTTTGGTGTGGTGTTGCTTTTGCCTTTGCAGTTCGTTTGGGGGCAGGACAAAATTGTTGCGACCCTGCCGATTCGTCCCTGGCAAATTGGGCTTCAAATCGGAGGAGCGCATCTTTTGTCGTCTTCCTCTGTGGTGGAACAAGAACTGCAATATTTAGGAATCTCAGAATCGCAAGCAGACAAATATTACAAGCATCTCAAAAATGGACTGTATGTGAGTGCAGATGTTCACTATTGGTTTAATAATCAATTGGGTACGGGACTGAAATATTCGTTGTTTTCTTCCTCTGCGAACACAGACACCGAAATGTTTTTTCCTATGTCACCTGCCTCCGGCTACGCAAGTTATGATTTTGGTGTTAAAGAGCAAGTTGATGTCAATTATATGGGTCCGTCGTTCATCGCCGGACAATGGTTGAATCAGCAACATACTTTGCAACTAACCGAAGCCTTTTCAATCGGTTATGCGCATATCGTGATGAAAGCGCACTCTCAAATCTATTATCATCCAGTCGATAACTCTAAATCTGAATCAGTGAGCGTATTGTCGAAAGGAGGAACGTTGGGTGGCAACCTTGAAATCGCGTTTGCCTATTATCCCATACCGGAGGTGTCGGTCGCAGTCAATGCCGGATTCTTTTATGCCAAATTTAATGACTTGGATGTTTCTTCGGATGCAAATTATCCGGTTGAGTGGGAGTCAAGTCTGAATATGTCGCGCTTGAATGCGGCAATTGGTCTTCAAGTTCATTTTTAAGGAATTGTGATGCCGTTTGAAATAGAGATAAAAGATGCCGTCCCAATGTTTGCCGATTATGCTTTTGAGCAACCGGTGGATTGGACGATTCGCGCGGGCGAGCAGTGGGCGGTGGTGGGTCCAAACGGTGCGGGGAAGACCCTGTTGACGGATTTGCTTCAGGGGAAAATCGCCTTGAAGCAGGGGTGTATCGCCCTCCACGGTGCGGGCGATGTGCCCGCTTCGCGGCTGATTCGCGCGATGCAGTTTCGGGATATTTATTCGCTGATGGATGTTCGCAATGCCTATTATCAACAGCGTTGGAATGCCTCCGACAGGGAGGAAACGGCTTTGACGGGGGCAATTTTTGCCGGTTTGCCTCCGCCCGAAGTGGCGAAATATCTGCGCTTTTTTCATCTTGAAAACTGTTTCGACAAGCATATCGTGTCGCTTTCGAGCGGCGAACTCCGCAAGGCATTGATTGTCAGGACGTTGGTGATGAAGCCGCGCCTGCTGATACTCGACAATCCGTTTGTGGGGCTGGATGCCTCCTCGCGGGAATCGCTCAGCGCGATGCTGGCGCAGTTGTCGCGGATGGAGGGGCTGCAAATCATTTTTGTGGTTGCCGATGCGATGGATTTGCCTTCGTGGGTGGATAAAATTTTGCCGATTAAGGACAAGAAAATACTCCCTGAACGCACTCTCTCCGAATTTTTGGCGGATAAATCTCTGTTAGCGGAACTTTTTCCGGAATTGGCGATGCCAATGGGGGGATTGCGGGTCAAGCCCGCAATGACAGGAAGTTGCCATTGTCATTGCGGGCTTGACCCGCAATCCCCTGCCAATGAAAATGATGACTATTCCTCTGTGTTTCAATTAGATAACGTGCAGGTGCGGTATGGCGACCATATTATTCTCCACAACTTGAACTGGCAGGTCGATAAGGGCGAAAAATGGGCGTTGCTGGGCGGCAACGGCAGCGGCAAATCGACCATTCTCAGTCTGGTGTATGCCGACAATCCGCAGGCTTATGCAAATAAAATAACGCTTTTTGGGCATCGACGGGGTGGCGGCGAGAGCATTTGGGAGATTAAACGGCGCATCGGCTATCTCAATTCCGACCTGCACACCTGCTATCTGAAAGATATTCCGGCGGTGGATGTGGTAACGTCGGGATTTTTCGATGCCATCGGCACGTATAAAAAGGGGAACGAAGCGCAGTGCGCCAAGGCGATGGAATGGCTGGAAGTGTTTCGCGCGGAGCATCTGGCGCATCGGTCGTTTGTCAAAATGTCGTTTGGCGAGCAGCGGCTGGTGCTGTTGGCGCGCGCTTTTGTAAAAGACCCGCCTGTCCTGATTTTGGACGAGCCGCTGCACGGACTGGATGCCGGAAAAAAGAAACTTGCCGGACAAATCATCGAAAATTTTTGCGCCCAACCCAACAAAACGCTGATTTACGTAACGCATTACAGGGAAGAAATCCCGCCCTGCGTAACCCGCTCCAAAGTCATCGCCGCCGAAACTCCGACAGCGTGATGGCGGTTGCCGTCGCCACATTCAGCGATTCGGTGGTGGGCGTGCCGAGCGGAAAATTGGGGATGTGGAGGCGGTTGGTTACTGCTTCTTCGATTTCGGGGCGGATGCCGTTGCCCTCGTTGCCCATCACAATCAGTCCTGTGGGCGATAATTTTTCTTCGTAGATATTATTTCCCTCCAAAAAAGTGCCGTAAATGGGGAGTTGGCAACTGCTGATTGCGGGCTGTAGAGGCTCGTAGAAAACGCTGACGCGCGCCAGCCCGCCCATCGTGGCTTGCACGGTCTTGGGGTTGTAAACGTCCGCCGTGTCGGGCGAACAAATGACCGTCGAAACGCCAAACCAGTCTGCCAATCGAATGATAGTCCCCAGATTGCCGGGGTCTTGAATGCCGTCCAAGACCAATGCTAATTCGTTGGCGGGCTGTGATTTATCAAATTTACGGGTGGGTTGCACGAAAACGGCGAGCACGTCCTGCGGGTTTTTCAGCAAACTTGCTTTTTCGATGTCGTTTTCGTCGGCAACGAGCATCTCGTTGGCTTTCAAATCGCCCTGGGTAGCCATCCACGACGATTTTGCGAGCAACAGTTCGCAGTGGAAACAAGGCAGGAGGTCGGCAACCAATTTGTTGCCCTCCGCCAAGAAAAGCCCCGTCTCAGAGCGCATCTTCTTGCTCTCCAACGACTTAATGAATTTTATTTTGTTCTTACTCAACATCTTTTTTCAATTACGAATTAAAAATTACGAATTACGTTGTTCGTAATTTTTAATTCGTAATTCGTAATTCTTCTAAATCATCCTCTTCTTCGCCCTCCTCTTTGGGCGGTGCGAAGTCGAAATCGTCCTCTATTTCCGCCAGATTGAGCGACATTGGCTGCGTCACCAGCGCGTCCACATCCAAAAACGGCTGGTTGCTCAGTTCTTTCCAAAGCAAATCTTTCAGTTTGATAATGCCCTTGTGGGTGATTGAGGATATGAAAATATGCGGAATATCTGTCGGCAAATCTTTTGCGATAGCCAGTTCCAATTCCTCGTCGAGCATATCGGACTTGGAAATTGCCAAAATGCGCTGCTTGTCGAGCAGGTCGGGGTTGTATTGCGCCAATTCGTTCAGCAAAATCTTGTATTCCCGGTGAATATCGTCGGCATCGGCGGGCACGAGAAAGAGCAGCAGCGAATTGCGCTCGATGTGTCGTAAAAACCTCAGACCCAGCCCTTTGCCTTCGCTCGCCCCTTCGATAATGCCCGGAATATCTGCCATCACAAAGGTGTGTTGGTCGCGCACGTCCACGATTCCCAAACTTGGCTCGAGGGTCGTGAACGGATAATTCGCGATTTTGGGCTTGGCTGCCGACACCACCGAGAGCAGCGTGGACTTGCCGGCATTGGGAAATCCCACCAGCCCGACATCGGCTAACAGTTTGAGTTGCAGGATGATACGCCGTTCTTCGTAAGGCTCGCCCGGCTGGGAATATTTGGGTGCCTGATGCGTGGCTGTCTTGAAAAAATTGTTGCCTCTGCCGCCTCTGCCGCCTTTGAGCAGGACAATTTCTTGCCCGTCGTGCTTCACGTCGGTGATAAATTCGCCCGTTTCGCCGTCGAAAACGACCGTGCCGACGGGCACATCAATGATTTTATCGTCGCCGTCTTTGCCGCTGCTGAGTTGCCCCGAGCCGCCGCCACCGTGCCCTGCAAGTATGTGACGTTGGTATTTGAGGTGCAGAAGAGTCCAAAAATTGCGGTTGCCGCGCAGGATAACGCTACCGCCTTTGCCGCCGTCGCCGCCGTCCGGACCGCCGAAGGGGATGTATTTTTCGCGGCGGAAATGTGTTGAACCACGTCCTCCTTTGCCCGAGCGGGCATAAATCTTCACATAGTCCACAAAATTTGATTCCGCCATATCAGATAATTAAAACGACAAACGGTCAATTTCTTTGACGATTTCATCAAAAACCTCTTCGACCGTGCCGTCGCCGGGTATGTTGAGAAGGGTGCCTTTCCTTTTATAGTAGTCGCGCAACGGGTCGGTCTGCTCGCGATAGACCTTCATCCGATTTTCGATGACTTCCAACTTGTCGTCTGTGCGCCCCGATTCCTGCCCGCGTTTCAGCAACCGCCGGATGAGGTCTTGCTCCTCCACTTTCAGGGAAAGCACGGCAACGATGGCAGTATCCCGTTCGCTGAGCACCTTATCCAAGGCTTTCGCCTGCGGAATAGTGCGCGGGAAGCCGTCAAAAATGTAGCCTTTCGCGCCGTCAGCTGTTTCGTTCAGCACGCCCGCCAACATATCAATAATCAGTTCGTCGGGCACCAACTGACCCTGACTGATGTGTTTGTCTGCCAACACACCTAACGAACTTTTCCGCGCAATCTCGTTGCGCAAAATATCACCTGTAGAGATATGGTGCAACCCATATTTCTTGACAATCAACTCACTCTGAGTACCTTTGCCGGTACCCGGAGCACCAAAAATAACAATATTCAACATCTGTTCGCTTAATAATTGAGCCGCAAAGGTACAAAAAAATTATGAAATAAAAATTAAATTTTAAACAACATTGCACAATTAAAAAATAATTCTTACCTTTGTCGTCGAAAAAGAAAAATATTATGAATGTGTGCACGAAAAACAGTAAAAGTTTAACAAAGTTTAACTGCCAAATGTTTGGTGGTTTGGATTGTTTTGTAAAACAAACACATTATCCGGCGTATAAATACCTTACGAGTACTTCGCGCGCGGAAGAGCACTATTTATGCTAAAATAAATTCAATTATGAAAGCAAAGAAAATCCTTTCATTTTTTGGCTTGCTGCTCGCAATGGGCACGGCAAGCGCAGTGTTTACCTCTTGTAGCGGCGACGCCCCCGAGGCGGAAAACACTATTTTGTTGGTGGACAGAATGGTGATTTCGGCAACAGCCACCGAGGCAACTTATTATATTGCTGTAACAAGCAATCGCGGGTGGATAGTTAGCAGTAATGCCGAGTGGTGCACACTCATCTCGCCTTCCGGCACACGCGATGGGAAGGTTACGGTAGTTGTGGGGAAAAATACCACTACGAGCAGCCGTTCGGCAACTATCACCGTTACTACTAAGACGACAGCACAGACGGTAACTGTTACGCAAGCACCTGCAAACGCTACATTGACCCTTGACCAAACGGCGATTTCGGCACCGTCTGCTGCGGAGAGTTATCTCATTGCCGTAGCGAGCAATGTTCCATGGACAGCTAGTTCGGATGCCGGGTGGTGCACACTTAGCCCGCCTTTCGGCACAAACAGCGGGATAATTATGGTAAATGTGGGGGGAAATACCACCACGAATAGCCGTTCGGCGACTATCACTGTTACTGCCGAGGCGATCACGCAGACGGTGACTGTCACGCAAGCGGCGGCAAACGTTACATTGACACTTGACAAAACGGCAATTTCGGCATTGTCCACCGTGGCGAGTTATCCCATTGTCGTAACGAGCAATAGCACGTGGACAGTTAGCAGTAATGCCGGGTGGTGCACGATTAGCCCACTTTCTGGCACAGGCAGTGGCATAATTACGGTGAGTGTGGCGGAAAATACCACTGCGAGTAGCCGTTCGGCGACTGTCACCGTTACAGGGGCGGTCACGAAGACGGTAACTATTATGCAAGCAGCAGCACCGGGGGCTCCTCTTGAACTTGAAATGGTCACCGTAGCAGGTGGTAATACCATCCTCAACAGCACAAGTGTAACCCTCAGTGATTTCCAAATTGGGAAGTATGAGGTAACACAAAAACAGTGGCAGGATGTTATGGGTAGCAATCCAAGTCATTTTAAGGGAGATAATTTGCCCGTGGAAATGGTCAGCCACGATGACGTACAGAGGTTTTTAGCTGCACTGAACTCAAAAACCGGCAAAAATTATCGTTTGCCAACGGAGGCAGAGTGGCAATATGCGGCAAAGGGAGGACAGAGTACGCACAACTACGAGTATAGCGGCAGCAATACGATTGACGATGTGGCGTGGCACGTCAACAATGGCGGTAATACGACTCATACTGTAGGCACGAAAGATGCGAATGAGTTAGGCATTTACGATATGACAGGTAATGTATGGGAGTGGTGTAGTGATTGGCGTGGCGACATTTATCCATCAAGTACTAACAATCCTACGGGTGCTACAGAGGGTTCGGTCCGCGTGTATCGCGGCGGCAGTTGGTTCAACAGATCGACGAACTACAGCGTGTCTGTTCGCTACTCCGGTGCACCCAACACCTGCAACACAGACATAGGCTTCCGCCTGGTGCTTCCCCTTTAGTTTATCACAAGGCATTTCAAGAAAGTTTCATCCACCATTCTCGGCAGAAAGAAGCCTTTGATGCAATTGGGATTTCTAATACAAATTTGAATATGGTCTTTTTCGCGAAATCCGGCATTGGGGTATAGCTCATTGCCTTCGTAAAGAACACTCTTTGTCATTCGGTATGTGAACTTTCGCCCATTACTTCCACTGGAATCATGTGCTTTTTTCGTATTTGTCTTTGCCGATAAAAATGACGGAAAGATAGCGCACATCGGCACGTTCGGCAAACAGATGCGATTGGCGGTATTTCTCTAATTGGGCACTTGCCTCTTTGCGTTTTTCCCCCACGGATTTGGCATCCGATTTTTTGACGTATTTGATTTCCCAGACCCATTCCCAAGGGATTTCGGGCAACAATGGACTGCGTTTGAGCCAAATATCGGTATAGCCCGTCGAAACTTCCATCTCGGTAATCGGAACGTATAGCCGGCTTTGAAACAGGCTGTTCAGCAGGATGATTTTCAAATATTTTTCATCAAAATTTTCCAAATCACGATTAGACAACCTGCTGATGATATTTTCACTCATATAATCCAAAAACAGCACAGGGTTGCCGCGATAGGCTAATTCTCGGACTGCAATTTTCATTTTAGAGAGGTCAATCAGCACATCCTCATTGTTCTCTTTTGTCAGTCGGGCGATGTACTCCCAATACAGCGTTTTGATGGAATAGTTGGGGATTTTCAGCCTCAATGTTCCTTCTTTCGCTTGGTCGATGGTCAGCAAACCCATATAAAACAGCAGGGAAACGAAATAATCGTCGTCGTTGAGCATATCAATGGAAAACTTTTGAAGTATATCCGAAATAATACCGTCTTCTTTGACGATTTTGAGCAGCATTTCGCGGTTGCTGTCGTTTTGCGTCAATTTTTGCAGCCGTCCGTAATCGGTTTTCAGATTCAAGTCGATGATATATTCGGGCGGTTTTCTAAATTCAATGATTTGACTGAAAAAATAAAGCATCATAGCGGGATTATACACCCTGTGCGTTCCGTTTTTATGAAACAAATAACCGTTATAGTATGCCTGTATGTCCACATTGATGCAAGTTTCGTCAACGCCTGTTTCGCGCATCAGCCATTCCACCTCTTCCTGCGTGAAGCCCATCATCTCGTTGTATTTTGGATTGAGAGTGAGAATAGTAGCAATATTGTAGCCGCTGGTGAGGTCGTCGAGCATTACCGGCGAGATGCCGGTGATGAATGTGCGGTTCACGATGGACGATTTAGCGGCATTTTTTATCTTTTCGTAGAAATCGCGCACGATACCGTTGGCGGCTATCATGGCTTTATACAAATCTTTCCCCATATATTTACCCATGGCAATAAGGTCGTTGGCGAAATGGTCGTATTCATCAATGATGAAAAAGAGTTTTATCCGGCTTTGCTCCGCAGCATCAAATACTTTTTCCAGGGATGAAATACCCTGTTTTTCGTCCTCTATCTGCCGGATATACTTTTTCGCATCGGGAAAAATAGAATCATACAAATTAAAGAAGTTACAAACCCTGTTCTGTACATTCGTTGAGAAAGACTTTACAAATCCCTGTTCGCTTGAAGTATCCAATCCTGAAAAATCAAATTTCAGTACTGCATACGTATTTCTTTCGGGCGTAGGATGCTTGCCAATATAAAGGTCGCCAAACAACTCATCAAAACTTTCCGCCTCATTGAGGTCGTAATAATAAGACAGCATCATAAAAAACAAACTCTTGCCGAATTTGCGCGGGCGGATGAAAAACTGATTTTTGTTGCTCTCCTGTTCCAACAACTCAATGTATTGTGTCTTATCCACATAAGCATAATTCTCAAGGATTATGCTCCTGAAATCCGAATTGCCGTAAGGCAGCCGCTTGTATTTTTTTGCTTCCATCGTGCTAATAAATTTGAGTACAAAGATAAGCAATTTTTTGTTATTTTCGTTTATGTTTTTATCCTCAATTGCCTCAAATGCTCAGCCATTTTCTGCTCCTGTGGATTGTTTTGTGCCGTCCAAAATGTTTTGCCGGCGATTTCGGCGGGTAGAAATTCCTGTTCCACAAAATTATTTTCGTAGTTGTGGGCATATTTGTAGCCCTCCCCGTAGTTCATATCTTTCATCAGTTGGGTGGGTGCGTTGCGCAGATGGAGCGGCACGGGGAGGTTGCCCGACTGTTGCACTTCCGCCAGCGCATTGTCAATCGCCATATACGCCGAATTGCTTTTGGGGCTGTTGGCGAGATAGACGGTCGTTTCTGCCAGGATGATGCGGCTTTCGGGCCAGCCGATTTTGTGGATGGCATCGAAGCAGGCGTTTGCCAGCAGCAGCCCGTTGGGATTAGCCAGCCCGATGTCTTCCGATGCCAGAATCACGAGCCGTCGGGCGATGAATTTGGGGTCTTCGCCGCCCGCCACCATACGCGCCAGCCAGTAAATCGCACCGTTGGGGTCGCTCCCGCGCACCGATTTGATGAATGCCGAGATGATGTCGTAGTGCATCTCGCCGCCCTTGTCGTAGGCGGTCGGATTTTCTTGCAGGCGGTCAATCACTTTTTCGTCGGTGATGACGATTTTGTCGCCGTCGTCGGCACTCACCACCAACTCCAATATATTCAGCAGTTTACGCGCATCGCCGCCCGAAAAGCGCAGCAGCGCAGCCGTTTCCTGCACCTCAATGGGCTTCTCTTTCAGTTCCACATCCTCCGCCAGCACCTTGTGCATAAGAGCCAGCAAATCAGCCTCTTCCAGACTTTTCAGTACATACACCTGACAGCGCGACAGGAGGGGACGGATGACCTCAAACGACGGATTTTCGGTCGTCGCGCCAATCAGCGTGATGGTGCCGTTTTCCACCGCCGCCAGCAGCGAATCCTGCTGCGACTTGCTGAAACGGTGTATCTCGTCGATAAAAAGGATGGGGCGCACATTGTTGAAAAAAGTCGTGCTCTTGACCTTGTCGATGATTTCGCGCACGTCTTTCACGCCCGAATTTACCGCGCTCAGCGTATAAAAAGGGATGTCTAACTGCGTAGAGATGATTTTTGCCAGCGTCGTTTTGCCCACGCCGGGCGGTCCCCAGAGGATAAACGACGAGATATTCCCCGAATCAATCATCTTGCGGAGCACACTTCCCGCGCCAACCAGATGTTGCTGCCCAACATAGTCGTCGAGCGAGCGGGGACGCATTCGTTCTGCCAAAGGCTTGTTCATTTTCGTTACAAAGATAGCAATAAAAAAAGAAAGTCGCACCGTGGATACAAACAAAACTCCGAAAGAAAGGATTTGAGTGCTTTACCGCGTTTGTAATCCGTCTGCCCCGAAAGACTGCGGCCCGCCATTCACGATAGAAGCGTTCCTCGGAATCTAAATTAAACTGTGAGTTTTCCGATCGACTGCGTGCGACTTTTCAACTGCAAATGTAGTAATTTTATTTTAATTGTGCAAATTTTTGCACGTATTGTCTGAACCGGTGGATTCAACTTCTAAGTCCGACAAATCTATTCCCTTTCTATCCAATTTTCTATCTGAATGCTGTTTATTCTGGCGAAATGTTTCACATTATCCGTGACCAGCACCATACGATGGAACAATGCAGAGGAGGCTATCAATAAGTCGAAATCATCAACCAAATTACCATTGCGCCGAAGCCTTGCCTTTTCCTTGGCATAAACATCAAAACTGTCAAACACGGGAAGAATATTTATCTCTTTGGCAAATTCATCAATCAACTGCTTGTTTTCAGCCACTCTGTCACTACATTCAGCCCCGTATTTCAATTCGGCAAGCGTAATTTCCGAAATATAACAATACTCAAAACCAACGGCTTTGAACTTCTCATTCAACCGATATTTTCCGCGAATGTAGAAAATGCAAGTATTAGTATCTAATAGATATTTTTGCATAGTTAAAAAGGTTTTACAGTGCGGTTAAACGTTCGGCTGGCTCTGATTTCGTCAATCATTTCTTCTGCGCTTTTGTCTGATTGGAAAGCACCAAAAAAACGGTCTGCCACATCTTTTTTGTCGTCTCGCTTTTTTTCTTCCGTCACTGTGGCTATCTCATTGACAAGTCCGGCCACTAAATTGATTTTATCACTCAGACTTAACCCTTTCAGCAACCCCAAATAGTTATTCACTACCGTAGGATTTGATACAACTGCTACACTCATAACTTCTTCGTATTAATTAATTCTTAATTTTCTTTGTAGAACACGCCGCAAAGTTACAACTTTTTCCCCACTCCACAAACAACCGCCACAGCAACGGAAATAGATCTTCAAAAAAAGAATTAACCTCGGTTTATTCTACCGTTTTACCGGCACCCCTTAAATATTTGACAAACTTATCCCATTCTGCTGCCCTCTTTTGGGTGTTTTCGTCCCGCTCCTGCCGGGCGTTATTGGATAAATGTGAGTCCCCACCTAATGCTAACGGATAACCGTCAGACAAATAGAAACTGCCTGCAAACCAAGTAAAAACCATGTCGTTATATATATAACTGGAAAGTCCCGTCTCAATTGGAGTTGATTCAAACAATGGTTCGCCGTCAAAATAAAATGTCAGTTTAGTTGAGTTGCTTACACGTGCACGGATGTCCTCAACGGTCAAATTGGTAAATACGATTTCCCTTGTTGAAATATTAAAGTATTCAATATCATCGCCTGTAAAAGCAATGTATTCCTCACGGGGAGTTCCCGAAACGATAGGAACAGGATTCTCGCCACCACCCGGTTCGCCCGGGTAAGAAGGATTCTCGTTACCACACGGTCTGACCGTATCAGGCTTCTCCGGTTCGGGAATCAACGTTTCTGTCGCTATTGCGGTCAATTCGTCTGTTAATTTTTCTTCCGTGTATGCCATTTCATCATTGCTGCACGAAAACAAGGCTGCTAACACGCCTATTAAATAAATCTTCTTCATTTTGTTTATGTTTTTAATTTAATACTATTCTATACAACTGCAAAGGTACGCATAATTTTTGAAACAAAAAAATTGCCACATTTTTTGAAAAAAAGCACATTTTTCTTCAAAAACGCATCTACACGACATTGTAGGGCACCCCCGCGCGCCTTGTGCCCCTCCCGTCCCTCCAGCGGTCTGCGAGACAACGTGACCCTTATTTTTTTCGGAGCCCTCGGACATCGCCCGTCTTTTTTTCGCCAAAAATTTTGTACCTTTGCAGCCGCAATGAAACGAAAGATTATTACCTGCATATCGCTTATATTCCTGCTGTGCCCGCTCAGTGTGTGGGCACAGACGGCTGAAACGGATTCCGTGCCCGCTGTGGTGTTGCCCGATTCGGTGCCAGATGCCGCATCGGAGGTGGTGTTGCCCGATTCTTTGCCCGAAACATTACCTGAAACATTACCTGAAACATTACCTGAAACATTGCCCGATTCGTTGGAGGCGGACGACGACGAGCCTGACCTTGTGGTGCCTGTGCGGGACATTCGCTATTGGACGATTTCGGAATTTACGGGCGAGATGACCGATGCCTTGCCCGATACGTTTTTGACCGACTATTTCAACCGCACCAATGTGGAGGGATTGGGCACCGCTATCAGTTATACCGGCAATCTTGGGTCGCCGGTGCAGTCGCGCATCTTTTCGGAACGGGAAAACAGCACGCGCCGCGCCAGATTTATCTTTTCAGACAATTTTTATCCTTATGAAAAACGACCGGAGAAGTTTGAATTTATCAACACGAAAATTCCGGCAACCTTCGTTTCCTATCAAACCGGCGGCTCTCAAATATTTAAAGAAGAACGCTTTCGGTCGCTTTTGACGACCAATTTGGGCAGAAATCTGAACGTCGGGGTGGATTTCGACTATATCTATGCGCGGGGTTTTTATGCCTCCCAAGCCGCCAAACGGTTGGACTGGGTGTTTTTTGCCAATTATGTGACCGACCACCACCAACTCCACGCCTTTTACAACCCCTCCAACATCACCAACACGGAAAACGGCGGCATCGAAGACGACGAGTGGATTTCGCATCCCGACGCGATGGGGGGGACTGTGCAAAGTAGCAGACAAATTCCATTCAACCTGAGCGAAACGTGGAACAACCAACAAGGCAAGCGGGCGTTTGTGAATTACCGCTACAACTTCGGCAAGCAACAAAAAAAGCATTTCGTGCCCGTAGCCAGCGTGATTTATACGCTTGATTATCAGCAGAAATCGCGGGCGTTTTACACCGATTCGCCCGGCAGGTTAGCCACATATTATACCGACAATCGTCACGAACACACCGATGCAATGATGGACAACGACTCCTTGTCGTATTGGCTGATGCACAACACCGTGGGGCTGTCGCTCCGTGAGGGTTTTGCCGAATGGGCAAAATGGGATGTGACGGCATATTTGACCCACGAAGCCGCAAGTTACACGCTGATGGACACCCATTCGGTGGGCACCGAATCGCCCGAACAGACGGTTCTCCTCGGCGGCGAACTCGCCAAAAACAAGGGGAAATACCTGCGTTACAGTGCTAACGGACAATTAGGCATCCTCGGCGATTCCAAAGGCGATATTTCGCTCGCAGGGAATATCCAAACGCGCATCCCCGTCTTGGGCGACACGGCAGCGGTAACGGGTTACGCCTCGTTTTCGAGAAATGCGCCCACCTTTTACGAAAACACCTACCACAGCAAATATTTTTGGTGGGACGAAAATTTTGATGCCGTCAACCACCAGCGCATTGGCGGCGGTTTAACGCTCCCGCATACCAAAACAAAGTTGGGCATGGAAATCGACAATATGAAAAATTACATCTATTTCGACGGCACAGGCTATCCCAAGCAGCATACAAGCAATATTCAGGTGCTGATGGCACGCTGGGAGCAAAACGTCAAACTTGGCATTCTGCATTGGAACACGCAACTTGTCTATCAAAAATCCAGCGAAGAGGTCATCCTCCCCCTGCCCGAATTGGCAGGCTATTCCAGCCTGTATATAGATTTCAAAATTGCCAAAGTCCTGACCATCCAGTTGGGCGGCAGTATGCACTATTGGACGAGTTACTATGCACCGTCATACGAGCCTGCCACACAGCAGTTTAAGTTGCAAAAAGAGGGCTTTAACGATTATGGTACGGAATTTAAAAAAGTCAAAGTGGGCAACTACCCCTTGATAAACGGTTTCATCAACTGCCACCTGAAACAGACGCGCTTTTTTGTGGAATGGTATAACCTCGGCTCCGATATCCTCACCAATCCGCCCAACTATTTCTCGCTGCCGCACTATCCCGTCAATCCCTCCGTCATCAAGATGGGTCTGTCGGTGCATTTTATTAATTGATTAAACACAGAAAGAAGAATATGAAACGAAATGAGTTGCGATTGCTTGTATTATTTGCGGGGTGCTGCTCGGCATTTGCCGTTGGAGCGCAGACTAAGGTGTTGAAAATCAGCGCATTGAAGTCGAATGACTACGGCGTGCAGTATGTGTTGCCCAAAACAATGCTGCACGTGGATGTGGATTACAGCGAGGTGAGGCAAAAAGCCGGTCCGTATGCCCGCTACGCCTATAATTATTTGGGAATTGCCGAGTCGGAAGTGGTGTTAGAAGACCGAACGACTTTTTCGCTCGACAAGGTGGAGGTGACGGAAACGGGCGTGCCCAACAAGGAGCAGACCTATCTGGTGTCGTTCAAAGTGAAAACGACCGCGCCATACGTCTATTTGACGGAAGACAAACTGTTGTGCACCATCAATGCACCCTATGAGACTGAACAACAGGCAATTGCAAAAACAGAAAAGCCCGCCGCGGCAACCATCACGATCAATCCGCAATCGGTGTTCACGGAAGAATACCTGCGGGCAGGCTCGGTGAGCAAAATGGCGGAAGTGGCAGCGAAAAATATCTATAAAATTCGCGAAAGCCGCCAGGATATACTGACCGGCGAATCCGACGAGATGCCCACAGACGGCGAGGCGATGCGACTGGTACTCGGCAACTTAGAGGCACAAGAGCACGTCTGGATGCAACTGTTCACCGGCTCGCAGGAAACCCTCCGCCACCACAAACGGCTGACGATTGAGCCGACCGCAGAAGCGACGAACGCCCTCCTTTTCCGCTTCTCCAAGTTTTTAGGAATGGTGGATGCCGACGATTTAAGCGGTCGCCCCATCTCTTTGACAATCAACGATTTGAAGTCCGTAGAAATCCCCGTGCCCGACCCCCAAAAGAAACCAAAACCCCTCGAAGGCATCATCTACAACCTGCCCGGAAAAGCCGAATTACTCATCATGGACGGCAAAAAGCCCCTGTGCACAAGTCAGGTAAACGTAACGCAGTTTGGCACCACGCAAGCCTTGGCACCATCACTGTTTGAAGACAACAAAAAGCCCATCCAAGTCCATTTCTACCCGCATCTGGGCGCAATAAAGCAGATTGTCCAATAGAATTGAAATACATTGATTATTCAAAATGGAAGATAAAAATCTCAAGGGGCATGTGTCTCTGTTGGTCGCATATATCATTTTTGGGGTGAACACGCCAATCGCCAAGGAGGTGCTTATGCACGGCGAGGTTTCGGCTTTTGCACTCACGTTTTATCGTCTGGCGGGCGCAGCGGTGCTTTTTTGGCTTGCGTCGCTGTTCACACAAAAAGAGCCTGTCCGGCGGCGCGATTTATTTCTGCTGTTCCTCGCGTCTATGTTTGGCATCCTCATCAATCAGATGGCGTTCATCGTTGGGCTGTCGCGCACTTCGCCCATTGATGCCTCCGTCATAACCACGATTAGCCCTATTATGACTATGCTTCTGGCGGCATTTTTTCTGAAAGAACCCATCACGTGGAAAAAAGCCCTTGGCGTTTTTATTGGTGCTGCGGGGGCACTGCTGCTGATTCTCTACGGCAACACCACCGAGCGGGGCGGGTCGAGCGTGGTCGGCAATTTGCTGTGCCTTTTGAGCGGATTCGCTTTTGTGCTCTATCTGACGGCGTTTAAGACGCTCATTCTGCGGTATAAGCCGGTAACGCTGATGAAATGGATGTTCCTTTTCGCGAGCCTTTGCTGTTTGCCGCTCTGCTGGGGCGATGTTTCGCGGATAGATTATGCCGAGATGCCGGTGGATATGTATCTGAAAATCATCTATGTGGTGGCGGTGGCAACTTTTGTGTCGTATTTGCTTATTCCTGTCGGGCAAAAACTTTTGCGCCCAACCATTGTCAGTATGTACAACTATTTGCAGCCGCTTGTGTCTTCACTTTTGGCGGTAATTTTGGGAATGGACACCTTTGGCTGGATAAAAGGCAGTGCCGCCCTGCTCATTTTTCTGGGCGTTTATATTGTTACGAAAAGCAAGTCGTATGCCCAACTGCTGGCTGAAAAGAAATTAGCGAGCGAACCGTCATTGCGGGCTTGACCCGCAATCCCCCCCCCTTATTGCAGGTCTTTCTTGGGATAGCCTTTTTTCTTGCCCTTCTTTTTGTCTTTCGACTTATAGCCGCCATCTTTTGGCTTTTGGTGGTCGTAGCCGCCTTTTCTGTTGCCGCCGTTGCGACCGGCATAGCCGCCACCGCGCTCTTCAACGGCTTGCTCCACTGCCACGCGGCGACCGGCAAATTTGGTGCCGTCGAGGCTTTGGATAACGCGCTCCTTGTCGGCTTCTTTCACTTCAAAGAAAGAGAAATTTTTCATCAAGTCGATGCGCCCAACCGTAACTTTCGCGCCCTGCATATTGTCGTTGAGCAGCCCAATGATATTTTGCGGCGCAAAGCCATCCATTTTCCCAAGATTGATAAACAGGCGGGCATAGCCTTTTTCCGAAAAAGCACCACCACGGTCACGCCCGCCACCGCCGCCACGATTACGTTCCCGTCCCCGTTGCCCCCCAAAGTCCCCTCTGTCCCTCTTCTCCCCAAAATCCCTGCCGCCTTTGCCCTCAGTAGGAGCTTCTATCTCACGAGCATCCTGATAATATTCAATCATCTGATTAAATTCATTGGAAACAAGCCGCTTGATAAGGTCTTCTTTTTCCAACCAATCCAATTTGCGGTAGATGGAGGGCAGAATTTCGGCGATTTCGTCCTCATTCACCTTCACTTTTTCCAATTTGTCGATGAAACTGAACAGTTGTTTTTCGCAAATTTGCTTGCCTGTGGGGATTTCGCCCTGCTCAAATTGCTTGTTGATAACTTTTTCTATCTGCTTCACCTTGCCCTTTTCTTTCAGGTTGATGATGGAGATGGCAATGCCCGTTTTACCCGCGCGCCCCGTGCGACCGCTGCGGTGGGTGTAGGATTCCGTGTCGGTGGGCAAACCGTAGTTGATGACGTGCGTGAGGTCGTCCACGTCCAACCCGCGCGCCGCCACATCGGTGGCAATCAGCAGTTGGATGTTGCGCAGGCGAAATTTCTGCATCACCGAATCGCGCTGTATCTGCGACAAATCGCCGTGCAAAGAATCGGCGTTGTAGCCGTCCTTAATCAGCCAATCGGCGATTTCCTGCGTTTCTTTTTTCGTGCGACAAAACACGATGCCGTAGATGTTCGGGTTGAAATCGGCGATGCGCTTCAGCACCAAGTACTTGTCGCGTGCATTGACCATATAATAAAGGTGCTTCACATTTTTTGCGCCCTCGTTTTTCTTGCCGATGATGATTTCCTTGGGGTCGCGCATATATTTTTTCGTGATGCGCGAAATGCCCGTCGGCATCGTGGCGGAGAAAAGCAGCATATTGCGATTGGTGGGCACGTGCGACAAAATCTCGTCGAGAGGCTCCGAAAAGCCCATATTGAGCATCTCGTCTGCCTCGTCCAAAATCACGTTGTGCACCTGCTCCAAATGGACGGTGCGCCGTTTGATGAGGTCAAGAAGCCGTCCGGGAGTCGCCACAATGATGTGTACACCCCGTTTCAGTGCGCGAATCTGGCTTTCGATGCTTGAGCCGCCATACACGGGCAGCACTTTCAGTTGAGCGATATATTTGGAATAATCGTTGAGGTCGTCCGCAATTTGGAGGCACAACTCGCGTGTCGGGCACAAGACAACTGCCTGTGTCTGAATGTTTTGTACATCAATCTGTTGGAGGATTGGCAGTCCGAATGCCGCCGTTTTGCCTGTCCCGGTCTGCGCTAAGGCGATTACTTCATTGTCGTTGCCGAGCAGATACGGAATCACTTCTTCCTGCACCGGCATTGGGTTTTCGTACCCCATCTCTTTGATTGCCCGCACAATATTCGGAGCAACCCCTAATTCTTCAAATGTTTTCAAACTAAATATGTTATATGTAAATCGCGACAAAGGTACGAAAAAATCTTGAACAATGATTTTTAGCCGAAATCTTTTTTAGTGGTTTTTTTTGTACCTTTGCCCCCTGAAACAAGGGAAATGGACACAATAGCGAAATTACACAAAGAATGGAAGTCGTTGCAGCCGCTGAAGCCGGAACTTCAACACCGGATGGACCAGCAGTTTATGTTCGACTTCAATTACAATTCCAACAATTTGGAAGGTAATACGCTTACTTACGGGCAGACCAAATTGCTGCTTCTGTTTGGCAAAACAGAAGGGGAAGCTCTTTTTCGCGATTACGAGGAGATGAAGGCGCATAATGTGGGCTTGGAAATGATGAAGCGAGAGGCTCGCGACAAAGAAAGACCACTCTCCGAAAGTTTTATCCGCGAACTAAACAGCACCATCCTTGTCGGCGATTTCTACAAAACAAGCAACGACGGTGAATACCGCTATAAAATACATACCGGTGTGTATAAAACGCGCCCCAATTCCGTCATCACGCCTTCCGGTGAGTCGTTTGACTATGCTTCGCCCGAAGAAACGCCCTCAATGATGGCGGGGTTGATAAGTTGGTATCGTGAAGAAGAAAAAAAAAGGGTATTATCGCCCATTCAATTAGCTGCCCTGTTTCATTTTCGCTATATTCGTATTCACCCGTTTGAAGACGGCAACGGTCGCATTGCCCGCCTGTTGGTCAATTATATTTTGTACCGGCACGGCTATCCTATGATTGTTATCCCGACAGACGACCGGAAAAACTATCTTAATATCTTGGGGCAATGCGATAAAAATGCAGGAACGGAGCCTTATAGGGGAGCGAATGCCACCATTGAACAAGCAAAGCCGCTGGTGGATTATATTGCAGGCTTTGTGGAAAGCAAAATGACCAAACTTATTCAATTTGCAGCAGGAGAAATCAAGACCCTTGCAGAAACCGATGTCGTAGAAAAAAACGCTGAAAATCAACAACATACAGAATCAATCAATGGTAATGTCGTAGAAAATGTCGTAGAAACGATGGCAACAAAAAGACAAAAAGCCATTTTCAATTTTATTAAAATGAATAATCAGATTTCGGCGAATGAAATTTCAGACCTCTTGAAAACAAATATGCGAACAATACAGCGGGATATTCAACAATTGAAAGAAAAAGGCATTATTGAACGTATCGGCGGCGACAGAGGCGGCTCTTGGAAAATAAAAGAGTTCTAAAATTTGTTTAGAATGAAAATAATATGTAACTTTGCACCGTAATTTACAATAATAAATAATGAAGACAACACAGATTTTATTTTTATCCGCAGCGAGCCTGCTGGTGCTCGCCGGATGCAGTAACAACAAAAAAGGCGGCGAACCCGTTGCCGAGGGTCCGGAACAGTTTACTCTCACTGTCGATACCGACAGTATTATTCGGTTTACGCTGGATGCCGATAGCCTTACCATTGACTGGGGCGATGGCACTACCGAAACATACGCGCCATGCGGTGGTCGGTCTGTTGCACATACCTACGAAACGTTTGCGGCTCATACGGTTACTGCATTGACGAAAAATTTAACGTCTTTGGAAATCAATGGTGCTGATTTCTCAGCACCCGGCTCGCGCGTGAAGCCGTGTACGTTAGATGTGAGCCATTGCCCGGCTTTAGTTTCGTTGCTATGCAACCACATTTTGCTGGCTACCGGTTTGGATGTGAGCAAAAACACAAAATTAGTTTCGTTGAATTGTGTGAACACTCAACTGACCGGTTTGGATGTGAGCAAAAACACAGAACTGAAATTTTTGGATTGCGTGCTCAATTCGCTGACGGATTTGGATGTGAGTGAAAATATCATTTTGAGAGAATTGTATTGCAACAGCAATGAACTGACCCGTTTGGATGTGAGTGAAAACGACAGTTTAACAAGGTTGGGGTGCAGCAACAATCATTTGGAAAAGTTGGATGTCAGCCACAGTTTGAATTTATCGTCGTTGGGTTGCAACAACAACCAGCTCACTCATTTGAAACTCAAGAAGGGCATAAAATTGACAGAGTTGGATTGCAGCAACAACCGCTTGTCGGCAAAAACCATTAATTCGGTTTTAAAAGATTTACCTCCTTTGGAGGAATATGCAGCCGATAATAACCTAATCAATATTGCCGGAAATCCGTGCGATGGCTACGATGCCTCCATTGCAAAGAAAAAAGGGTGGCTTTTTGAATAAAAGATAATTAGAATTTACGCGGGGCTTGCCTCGAAAAAACTGAAATTGACTGCACCATAAATGCGCTTTTGGGTGAAGCAGGGTAGGGGAGAGAAGTCGTATTCTTTGGGATGCTCCATCACAAACACGCCATTCGTGCGCAGCAGGTGCTTGGAGAGGACTAATTCGGGGATTTTTTCCAAATCAGGAATGGCGTAGGGCGGGTCTGCAAAGATGAAGTCGAATGTCTGTTGGGTGGATTCGAGGAAGCGAAACGCATCTGTTTTGACGGGTTTCAAGCGGTTGTCGTTCAGGAGGGCTTGCACCTTTTTGATGAACGCATAGTGGGCGGCATCCTGTTCCACGCACACCACCTCCCCGCAGCCTCTGGAGAGTAGTTCAAAGCCGATACTGCCCGTTCCCGAAAAAAGGTCGAGAGCCGTTGCCGCCTCCAAATCAATCAGATTGGCAAGCACGTTGAACAGGTTTTCTTTGGCAAAATCCGTTGTGGGACGTGCCTTAAAGGTCTTTGGTATTTCAAAACGCCTGCTTTTATATTTGCCGCTGATGATGCGCATGGTGTATCTCTTGGAATTAGGGATTATTGAAATAGATGTCGATGTATTCTTCTGCCAACGGCACGAGCGGGATGTAGTGATTGACCAATATGGCAACAAAAAAGGATACTGTGAGCACAAACAGCCAACTCGTCCATTTCCCCACCGATAGCGTGAAGTAATGCGCAATCAGCAGCGCGCTGGGGATATACACAATCAGTTGCCAGGAGTTGTCGTAAGTTTGCAGTTCAAAAAAGACAAAGACGGCAATCGTGGCGACATACAGAAAACTCAAAGTCGTTATCGCCCGCACTTTTTCGGAGATGCCCGACATAAAAATTTCACTGCCGGCGAGGACAAACAGGAATGCCAGATAGCCAACAATAATCCGTTCACGCTGTGTAACCGCTTCCCAATCGAAATGCCATTGCAGGTCGAAAACGGGCAAAAGGTCAAGAAAAATTGCCTCGTCGTTTTGATAAATACTCCACGCAAAAATGAAGAGATAAATGATTGCAAACCCCATCCACGAGGCTAAAAACGTCCGCACGTTCAGGCTTTTGAACCGATACAGCCCATACCAAAACAGCGGGAAGAAATACAGCATCGGCATCCACAAAAAACTACCCAAAGTGAGCAGGACGGAGATATTAAGCGCATTTCCCTGCGAATTGCGCTGCTGATAGGTTGCAAACAGCATATAAAAGCACAACAGCACGTCGAACGCTATCAAACTGCCCTCCCAATCATCAAAATGCTGCGGAAAAACCCCCACAAACAGCAGATAGAAAAAAGCGGGCAACAGCGTCCGCTGACGAATCACCACAAACACCTGCGACAGCGACAAAAGCACGAAAGCAGTCGAAATTTGAATGGCTGTTGCCACCCACAGTTCCCACAACGTGTAATCGGCGAGCACCGCACGCGCCGCCACAAAAGCCACCAGCGTAAAAAAGAGCGGCAGACGGTTTGTAATAAAACCTTTTTGTATGTCTCTTATTTCCATAAGTCAAATCCAATGTCTTTTCTGTAATATTTACCTCGAAACTCAATTAAGTTTGCCACATTAAACGATTGATTTAAAGCCTCTTGCAGGGTGCTTCCAAACGAGCTTACGGCAACCACGCGCCCGCCGTTTGTTACTAATTGGTTGTCTTTTCGGGTTGTTCCCGCGTGAAAAATAATGCTGTCGGTGGATGCCGGAAGTGTGAGCGGCACGCCTTTGGTGTAATCGCCCGGATAGCCGCCCGAAACCAGCATCACGGTTGCCACCGTCTGCGGGTCAATCGTCAGCACTTTTTCCGCCAGATTGCCCTGCGCCACGCCTTGCAGCAAGTCCACCAAATCGGATTGGATGCGCGGGAGCACCACCTCCGTTTCGGGGTCGCCCAGCCGGCAGTTGTATTCAATCACCAGCGGCTCGCCCTGCACGTTTATCAATCCAAGAAAGATAAATCCCTTATAGTCAATGTTTTCCGACTTCAATCCTTCGACTGTCGGAATCACGATGCGCTCTTCCACTTTTTTCATAAACACCGCGTCGGCAAACGCGACGGGACTTACGGCACCCATACCGCCGGTGTTGAGACCCGTGTCGCCCTCGCCAATGCGCTTGTAATCTTTCGCCACGGGCAGGATTTTGTAACTCGCCCCGTCGGTGAGCACAAACACCGAACATTCGATGCCCGACAGAAATTCTTCGAGCACCACCGTCTCGCTCGCCTTGCCGAAACTGCCGTCCAGCATCGCTTCGAGTTCGCGGAGGGCTTCCGCCAAGTCGTTGATAATCAGCACGCCCTTGCCGGCAGCCAAGCCATCGGCTTTCAGCACGTAGGGTGCCGTCAGGTGTTTCAGAAAGGCGATGCCTTCGGACAAATTCGCCTTTGTAACACTCAAATAGCGCGCCGTGGGTATGTTGTGGCGCATCATAAAGGCTTTCGCAAAGTCCTTGCTGCCTTCCAACTGCGCCCCTTTTTTCGACGGTCCAATCACCGGAATAGCCCTCAGAGCATCGTCTGCCTTGAAAAAGTCGTAAATACCTGCCACTAACGGGTCTTCGGGACCAACGACGACCATACCGATTCCGTTGGTCAGCACAAAGTGTCGCAGCGCATCAAAATCCGTTGCCGCGATGGGCACATTCACGCCTGCCGTTTCCGTGCCCGCATTGCCCGGCGCGATAAACACCTTGTCCGTGTGCCTGCTCTGTGCCAATTTCCAAGCCAGCGCGTGCTCTCTCCCTCCCGCTCCTAACAGTAGTATGTTCATTCTGCAAATTTTTACAATATTAGCATCGCATCGCCATACACACCGAAGCGGTATTTTTCCTTGATAGCAAGTGTATAAGCCTCCATCAGCAGGTCGTAGCCGGCAAAAGCGGCTGCCTGCATCATCATCACCGAATAGGGCATGTGAAAATTGCTTACTGTGCTGGTTACGAGCACAAAGTCGTAGGTCGGGAAAATGAACTTGTTTGTCCAGTCGTCCAGCGATTTGAGATAGCCCTGCGAGGTGGTCGCCGTTTCCAAGGCACGCAACACGGAGCCTCCAATGGCGCAAATCTGTTTGCGGGCATCTTTGGATGCGTTGACGATTTTTTCAGCGTCTGTGCCGATGAAGAATTGTTCGGAGTCCATTTTGTGCTTCGACAAATCCTCCACGTCGATTTTGCGAAAGTTGCCCAGCCCCGAATGTACGGTGATGAACGCCAATTCGCAGCCCTTGATTTCCAGCCGTTTCATCAGTTCGCGGCTGAAGTGCATTCCGGCAGCCGGCGCGATGACCGCCCCCTCGTTTTTCGCAAAGATGGTCTGGTAGCGTTCGATGTCGGACGGCTCGGCGGGGCGTTCCATATAGTCAGGCAGGGGCATCTCGCCCAAATCGTAGAGGGCTTTCTTAAACTCCTCGTGCGTGCCGTCGAAGAGAAAACGCAGCGTGCGACCGCGTGAGGTGGTGTTGTCGATGACTTCCGACACCATCGTTTCGCCTTCGCCGAAGTAGAGTTTGTTGCCGATGCGGATTTTGCGCGCCGGGTCAACCAGCACGTCCCACAGGCGCGGTGTCTGGCTCAATTCGCGCAGCAAAAACACTTCAATTTGTGCATTGGTGCGCTCTTTGTTGCCATACAAACGCGCAGGGAACACTTTTGAGTCATTGAAAACGAGCGTGTCCTGTTCGTCAAAATAGCCCAAAATATCCTTGAATATCTTGTGCTCAATTTTGCCGGTCTTGCGGTGCAAGACCATCAGACGCGACTCGTCGCGATGCTCGGTTGGATAACTCGCAATCAGCTCCTGAGGTAATTCAAATTTGAATTTCGATAATTTCATTTTTATAATCATTAAACGATACTGTTAATTTATCTATATCTCCTATTGTCAAACACTTATCCAATGTGACATCGCCAATGCGCGTGCGCACCAATCCTGTCAAAAAGGCTCCCGACCCAAGCGCCACCCCAAAGTCGCGTGCCAATGCCCGAATGTAGGTGCCCTTGCTGCACACCACCCTTATTTTTAGCAGAGGTACCTCGCATTCCAACAATTCTATCTCATCAATCACCAGCACTTTCGGCTTCAAATCTACTTCCAAACCCTTGCGGGCGAGGTCGTAGGCGCGATTGCCATTCACTTTCACCGCCGAATAGGCGGGCGGGATTTGCCGGATTTCTCCCAAAAACTGCGGCAAGGTCGTTTCGACCAGTTCCCGTGTGATGTGCGCCGTTTCATACGTTTTGTCTACCTCCGTTTCCAAATCAAACGAGGGTGTGGTGGCTCCCAGCCGCAAGGTGGCGACGTATTCCTTCGTTTGGTATTGAAATTCATCAATCCGCTTTGTTGCCTTGCCCACGCATACAATCATCACCCCCGTTGCCAGCGGGTCGAGCGTGCCTGCGTGACCCACTTTCAACTTTTTGATGCCCGATTGCCGCGACAGCCGGTAGCGCACTTTATTCACCAAGTCAAACGACGTCCAATTGAGCGGCTTGTCGAAGTATAAAACTCCCTCCACCGTCATATAATTTCCAAATTATAGCCCAGCAGCAGCAGGCTCAAAATAATCGTTCCCAACCCAATTCGGTAGTAGCCAAAGGGCTTGAAGCCGTATTTCGTCAAAATGTCGATAAACAGTTTCATCGAAAAGAACGCCACCACGAATGCCACCAGGTTGCCCAGCAGCAGTGTGCCGAGGTTGTCCATCAGGATAGCCTGTCCGTCGGATGTTCGGAGCAGTTTGAACAGTTTGTATGCCGTGGCGGCAAACATCGTGGGCACGGCGAGGAAAAATGAAAATTCCGCCGCGTGCCTGCGCGTCAATTTTTGCGCCATCCCGCCCACCGTCGTCGCCATTGAGCGCGAAACGCCCGGAATCATCGCGATACATTGGCAACAGCCGATGAGGAATGCTCTTCTTGGGGTGATTTCCTGACTTTGTGCCGGCTTATGAAACAATTTATCCGCAAACAGCATAAACACCCCACCCAAAATCAGCATCGCCGCAATGACGGGCACATTTTCTAACAGCGCATCAATTTTATCGCCCAGCAAAAGCCCTACGACCCCTGCGGGCACAAAAGCGATGAGCAGCGTCCAATAAAACCGCCAACTTTTGAAAAATCGCCGGTGGTAGAGCACCACGACCGACAAAATCGCGCCAAACTGGATGATGACGGTGAATGCTTTCACAAACTCGGTCGATTCCACGCCGCAGAGTGCCTCCGTGATAATCATGTGACCCGTCGAAGACACCGGCAGAAACTCCGTCAGCCCCTCCACGATGGCAATAATAATGGTTTGCAGTGCTGTCATAGAGGTTCTTTCTCTTTAAATAAAATTGCGTAAACGACCAATCCAAAGCCCATGAGCGTTACGATGGGAGCCACCGTGATGCGTCGTGTACTGAAAATACTTGGGTCGAAACCGCCCGCCTCGGTCGTTTTGCCGCCCGCCATCAGGGCAAAGCCCACGATGATAATCCCGATGGCAATCGCCAAAAGGATGAAATTTGTTTTTCCGAAAACCAATTCTTTTTTATCCATTTTTTACATATTATATAGTTCATCAACATCAGCGTTGAGATATTTGTTTACCGCAAAAAACGTGGCGATGCACGAAATCAGCACGCCCAACAGCAGCACGCAGAGAAACAGGATGAGCATCAACTCCGTGTCGAGCAGCGCAGCCATATCGGGCAGTTCCCCAATGGTGTAAGAAATCATCGCGTAGAGCATCCCACACGCCAAAACAGCCGCCACAATGCCCGACTTGCTATTGGAAACAACGAAAGGCTTCATAATGAAACTCTTTTTTGCGCCCACCAATTGCATCGTGTGAATCAGGAAGCGTTTGGCGTGAATCATCAGCCGTATCGTGTTGTTAATCAGCACATAAGAGATACACATCAGCACCGCCGCCAGAATGAGCAACCCCATACAGAGGTGTTTCAGGTTGTTATTGACCGTTTGCAACAGGTCTTCGCGGTATTCCGTTGTTTTGATGTCGGCAGAATAGCCTTCGAGGTTTTTCTTCACCACGGCGAGGCTGTCGGGCGAGGCATAAGCCGCGTTGAGCCGCACCACAATCACGTCGGGCAGCGGGTTGAAGCCGAGAAACTCCTCCGGACTTTGTCCCAATTCCTCTTTCAGTTCGAGCACCGCCTCCTCTTTGGAGTGAAAAAACGTCTCTTTGGTAAACGGCTGTCCGTTTAAATCGGCTCGCAGCGTTTTAATCTGCTCCTGTTTGGTGCCGTCTTTCAGCACAATATCCACCGTCAAAGTTTCCTTCACCTGAGTGGAAAAATTGTTGGCGAAAAAATAGATAAGCAAAATCAGCCCCAACAAGAAAAGCACCAGAGCAATACTCACGGTGGCAGTAATCTTTGAATTGGTGAAACTAATCGGTGCCAATGTCTTCTTTTTCATCCGAACTACCTGTTTTTTAAGCCACAAAGGTACAACATTTTTTCGCGAAAGTCAAGTCTTTTGGAAAAAAAACACGATATATGAGTAATTTAAATTTGTTTTATGAAAAATTTGTATTACCTTTGCGGTGTGAAATAACAAAGAAGTATAAACATTTTTAAACTAATTATTATGGCAATACCGGTAAGAAGTTTCATCCCCGTCTTGGAAGGCGAGGTTGCACGCAGATTTGAAAGAGAGGCAAGAAAGGCGGAGAGAGAACGGGGAACAATCAAATTTTCGCAGGAGCAAATTGACGGTTACAAAAAAATCATCAAAAAATTTAATGCAACTTATGGGATTTCTTGAAGATTTGTGCTCGTTATCTCCGCTCAACAATGAAACGTTGTTGCAATGCCGCCCGTTTAGTTGTGGCGATAATGACTTGGATGATTTTTTTCTCAACGATACCGACAATTATGATAGGCAGTTGTTGGGGAAGTCTTTTTGTTATCGTTTGAATGATGACCCTGCTGTTATTGTTTGTGCGTTCACCTTAGCCAATTCGAGTGTGGATGTCAGACATATTCCGAACAGCAGGCGAAAAAAACTGACACAGGATATACCACATGAAAAGAGCCTTAGTTCCTATCCGGCAATCTTAGTATGCAGGGTTGGTGTCAGTAAAGATTTCCAAAAAAAAGGGATTGGCACGGAATTGATGAACTTCATAAAATTGTGGTTTACGGCAGCAGACAATAAAAGTGGTTGCCGATATGCAATCGTTGATGCTTACAACGATGAAGTTACAA
Source organism: Bacteroidia bacterium (assembly GCA_025996755.1). Taxonomy (GTDB): domain Bacteria; phylum Bacteroidota; class Bacteroidia; order Bacteroidales; family Azobacteroidaceae; genus Azobacteroides. Next base: position 3,876 of record BNTR01000004.1, on the reverse strand, counting down.
GAAAGTATTATGAATCTAATGGTTTTCAAGATGCTTTTTCAACCGAAACGCAGGAACGCGAATATTTGGGCTTTTCGGACGATAAGGAATTGAAAACGAGGCTGATGTATTTTGATTTAATCCGGTTGTTTGACAAGTAACCTATTTTTTTGAATTAAAATTTCAAAAAAAGATCATAAAAATCATAGTGTGAAACAAATTTTTTTGTACCTTTGTCGCCGCAAACGAGATATAGCGCAGTTGGTAGCGCGCCACGTTCGGGACGTGGAGGTCGGGCGTTCGAATCGCCCTATCTCGACAATTCGGCAGCCTCTGTTTAAGAGTTGCCGTTTAAAATGCTGAAAATTATCTGATGCGTGAGGCTTATTAGCCTTATGTAGCGAAGCATTGGGTAGATTTTCAATTCAATAGCAGCACAAATCAATGAATAAGATATTAGTTACATCGCCGTTGCTTCCTCCGTTGGAAGATTTCATCCCTTATCTGGAAGATATTTGGACGCGGAAATGGCTGACAAACAATGGGTATTACCATCAGAAATTGGAGGAAGCCTTGTGTGAGTATCTGGGCATTAAATACCTTAGCCTTTTCACCAATGGAACAATTCCGCTGATAACGGCATTGCAAGCCTTGCACATCACGGGCGAAGTGATTACAACCCCTTTTAGTTTTGTGGCGACCACGCACTCCCTTTGGTGGAATGGCATCAAACCTGTTTTTGTGGATATAGACCCCGCGACGTGCAATATTGACCCCAATAAAATTGAAGCGGCTATTACGCCGCAAACGACCGCCATCATGCCGGTGCATGTTTATGGCAACCCTTGTGATACCGCGCGTATTCAGGCGATTGCCGACAAATATGGCTTAAAAGTGATTTATGATGCCGCCCATGCTTTTGGCGTAACCGTCAATGGGAAATCCGTCTTGGAAGCCGGCGATATGTCCACGTTAAGTTTTCACGCCACCAAAGTGTTTAATACGGTGGAAGGCGGCGCGCTGGTTTGCCGCGACGAAGAAATGAAACAGCGCATAGACTATCTGAAAAATTTTGGTTTTGCCGACGAAATAACGATTGTTGCCCCCGGTATTAACGGAAAAATGGATGAAATACGCTCGGCGTATGGTCTTTTAAATCTGAAACAAACTGAGAATGCAATCGAAAATCGCCGTCGAATTGCCCGCCAATATAGAGCCGAATTACAAAATGTGGAAGGAATTACCTGTCTGAATGATATAGAGGGAGTATATCATAATTACGCCTACTTTCCGATATTTGTGGATGAAGAAAAATACGGCATGACGCGCGATGCGTTGTACGACAGGATGAAGGACAACAATGTCTTGGGCAGGAGGTATTTTTATCCTCTAATCAGTACGTTTGCGGACTATAAAGGGTTAAATTCGGCATCCCCCGAAAATCTGCCTGTTGCAACAAAAATCGCAGACAGTGTGATTTGCTTGCCGATATATTCAGGATTGTCGGAGCACGAAGTGGCGCAGGTTGTGAATATTATCAAAAAATAACTGTGATAGATGTCAAAGACATAATAGCATCCGGCGAGCATTTTCGGATGGAGGCAAAAAAGGCTGAAGGCGGATTGCCGGACAGTCTTTGGGAAAGTTATTCCGCTTTTGCCAATTCGGATGGGGGCGTTGTTTTGCTTGGGGTGTCGGAAATTAACAAAAAGTTGGTTGTAACCGGTGTGACGGATGCTACCCAAAAGATACAGAATATTTGGAATCAGTTGAACAACCGCCAAAAAGTTAGTGTCAATATCTTAGCCGAACGTCATGTTTATGCTCAAAAAATAGAGGGAAAAGAACTCATTGTCGTTGAGGTGCCACGCGCCGACAGGCACGATAAGCCGGTGTATATCAATAATGATTTGCTTGGCGGTGCTTATCGCCGGAATGCCGAAGGGGATTATCATTGTACACTTGCGGAGGTGAAAGCGATGTTGCGCGACCAATCGGATATGCCTGCCGACAGCACGGTTATAGATGAACTGAATCCGAGTGATTTGGATGCGGAAAGTATTGCGCGCTATCGCAATCATTTCAAATCATTGAAGCCGGTGCATATTTGGAATGGGTTGGATGATGCTGCTTTTCTGCAAAAAACAGGGGCATTGAGGCGGGCGGAGTCCGGCGATTTCAAACCCACGCTGGCAGGTCTGATAATGTTTGGAACAGAAGATGTTATCACGCAAATTTTGCCGGATTATTTTTTGGATTACAGGGAAATATATGATGCAGGGCGTTGGAGCGACAGGGTTGTTTCCAACTTGGGTGAATGGAGCGGCAACATCTTTGATTTTTTCTTTAAAGTGGTCAATAAGCTGACATCAGAGGTGAAAATACCGTTTCGGCTTCGGAACAACGTAGAAAGGGCGAGTGATACCCCCGTGCATATCGCATTGAGAGAAGCGTTGGCAAATACAGTTATTCATGCCGATTATTACGGGCGACGCGGTGTTGTGATTGAGAAAAAACGGGGAAACATCATGTTTGCCAACCCCGGTGTTTTTCGCCCCAGTATGAAAGAAGCCTTAGAGGGTGGAATCAGTGACCCGCGTAACCCAACCATTTTTAAAATGTTTGCTCTGATTGACATCGGGGAACGGGCAGGCAGCGGCTTGTTCAACATACATTCTGTGTGGAACGATGCAGGCTGGGCAGACCCCGTTTTATCGGAAAATTATGACCCCGATAGAACCATATTGACCGTAGAGGCAGAGTTTGAAGAGGGCGAAGATGACGACGAGGTAAATGATGTCCCTGAAAATGTCCCTGAAAATGTCCCTGAAAATGTCCCTGATGTCCCTGAAAATGTCCCTGAAAATCGATTGGATATTATTACTATGTTAATACAAAATAAAGCGGATATTTCTTTGCCGGAGATTGCTGAAAAATTGAAGGTTAATCTTAAAACAATAAAACGCGATATTGAAAAACTCAAAGCCAAAGGCTTATTGGAGCGCGTTGGACCTGATAAAGGTGGTTTTTGGAAAATAAATAATAAAACAATATAATAAAAAAACAAGATGATTGACAAAATTAAAAATGTTGCAAATCAACAAATAATTGATTTGGAATATCTGAAAAATTCTAAGTTGCCGGTGCTTCTATATGGAGCCGGTCCATACGCGAAAAGCGTAAAAATATTATTAGCAGAGAATGACATACCGATAGATTGTGTCGTTTTAGATAGTGATTTTTGCAAACCAAATATGTTTTTTGAGGATTATCCGGTTCAATCTATTGAAGATATGATGAATAAGCATCCGCATGTGAATATCGTTTTTGGATTTGGAGAGTATTATAAAAAAATAGAACAAATTGAATCATACAAACAAGTTTCACGATGGCTTTTTTTTGATGATTTACGCGTCAATATGTTTGATGACAAATTTATTGACAAACATGAGAAAGAATTGGAATTATTATACAGTAGATTAGAGGATGAATTGTCCCGCAAAGTTCTGTTGGCATATTTTCAAAGCCGTCTTGCGGGTCGTGCAGATGAGTTATGCAACTTGAATGTGCAAGGGGAAGCGCAATATTTTCCACCTTTTGTGCATTTGTCTGACAATGAAGTTTTTGTAGATTGCGGTGCTTTTGATGGCGACTCTGTTTTGGCATTTAGTGAGCAGACCGGAGGAAAATTTCATAAAATTTATGCTTTTGAGCCTGATGAAGCAAATGTTAATAAAATGAAACATAACATAAAAAGCGTAGAGGAAATAGGGGGGGGGGGGTACAGGTTTTGAGCAAGGCTTCCTACTCCTCAAAAACCATTTTGTCGTTTTCTAATGATGGAACCACAAGTTCTAAAATTGGCGATGGGGTATTGCGGATAGAAACAGACACCAT
>BNTR01000003.1 GCA_025996755.1 Bacteroidia bacterium | reverse complement strand
CAAATAATTTAAATTAAAAAATGAAAATAATGAAAAAGATAATTAATTATATCAGTGCAGGTTTGCTTATGGTGTCCGTTGCGAGTTGTGATGTTTATGAAACATGGGGTGAAGGAGACCCCGCTTTGGAACATACCTACTATGTAGGTCCCGTCAAGACCAATTTGTCAACAGAACAACTCGAGTATGAGATAGATGCCGCCGGCGTAGCCAGATGGAAAAAATATGAACTTACTTCTACCGCACCTGTTGCATGGGCGTGGGAATATTCGGATGAAACAAACGTGACGACCCCTATCCCTATTCGCTTTATCAGCGAACGGATACGTAGCTACAATGTGGTTTCCTATTTTTGGATTACAAGTGCTTTAACCGCCGGCACCGACTACAGCGTGCTTGCCGGAGACGGAACACCACTTACGCCCAATGCTCAAGGTGCTTATTCACTCACATGGCCGCAGGCAAAAAAGGGTGTGCAAAGCGTAAAAATTAAACGACTTTCGGCTGCCGCAGGTGCGTTGAAGTTAAATGCGCTCAATCCGGATTTGATGCCTGTTGACCGTAACAATCTTGAAACTTTGCTCAACAATCAGACCAGCGATTATGTCGTTAAAGGAATTTCGTTTGATTACAATACGTTGACGATTACGTTCCTATAGTATCAACAACTAAGGCTAATCCGGCAATTGTAGGTTATCTATGATTGTCGGATTGCTGTTGCATTATTTCCAAAAAAACACTACCTTTGCCTTTGATTTTTTGCAAAAATGGCTGAAGTTTGCCTTTGATTTTTTGCAAAAATGGACAAAGTTTGCCTTTGATTTTTTGCAATATGTATATAAATAGATTGATAGACAATGATTTAGAACTTTGGTCAAAAGAGACCAAACACAAGCCCATACTTCTTCGCGGTGCGAGGCAAGTGGGCAAATCTACTTCCGTCAGAAAATTGGCGGAACAATTTGAGTTTTTTGTAGAAGTTAATTTTGAAAAGAAAAAAGCCGCACATTCGCTTTTTCAAAGCGATTTGGAGCCAAAAACTATTTGTGAAGAGTTGTCGGTAATGTATGATACGCCGATTATTGCCGGCAAAACGCTTGTTTTTTTCGACGAAATTCAAACTTGCCTGCCTGCGATTTCCTCTTTGCGCTTTTTTTACGAGGATTACCCCGAACTTCATTTGATTGCCGCCGGGTCGTTGCTCGAATTTGCGCTCGAAGAACTGCCTTCTTTCGGTGTGGGGCGTATCCGTTCGATGTTTATGTACCCTCTTTCGTTTGCCGAATTTCTGAACGCTTGCGGATGCAATCTTTTGCTGGGTGCCATACAAAAAAGTTCGCCTGCCAAACCACTTTTGCAAGCCATTCACGACAAAGCCGTTGATTTACTGAAACGCTTTTTGATTATTGGCGGAATGCCCGAAGTGGTTGCAAAATATGTTGAAAATGGAGAAATTACAAGCTGTCAAACAGTGCTTGATGACTTACTCAACTCATTAAAAAAAGATTTTTCAAAATACCGAAAACGAGTGCCCGACTTGCGGTTGCGCGAGGTCTTCGAGGCAGTGGCACATCAAGTGGGCGGAAAATTCAATTACTCTAAAATTGATTCCGACAGCAATCACCGCCAACTCAAAGAGGCACTGGAATTGTTGAAAATGGCGGGCTTGGTAATTCCTGTGCTGCATACTTCAGGCAATGGCATACCTCTGGGAGCCGGCGTAAACCCGTCTAAACAAAAAATGCTGATACTCGACACCGGCATTTTGCAGCGATTGTCAGGGCTAAATCTTGCCGAAATTTTGCTCGAAGACGATTTTTCGCTTGTAAACAAAGGCGGCATTGCCGAAAATTTTGCAGGGCTTGAATTGCTGAAAGCGGCTTCCTGTTTTACCGAACAACAACTCTATTTTTGGCAGCGAGACAAACTCAACGCACACGCCGAAGTCGATTTCCTCATCCAACAGGGCGATAAAATAGTGCCAATAGAAGTAAAATCAGGCACGAGCGGGAAAATGCAGAGCCTGCATCTGTTTTTAAAAGAAAAAAGCATAGACAAAGGCATTCGTTGCTCACTTGAAAACTTTGTGCACTACGACAATATAGATGTTTATCCGCTCTATGCAATAAGCAATATTATCTGATATTTATTTCGTACCTTTGTGCCATCAAACATTTAAAAATAAATTTATTATGGCAATACCGGTAAGAAGTTTTCCCGTCCTTGAGGGCGAGGTAGCAGAAAGATTTGAGAAAAATGCGCGATGGGCAGAGAAACACCGCGGGTCTATCACATTTTCGAAAGAGAAGATAGAGAGTTTTAATAAGTCAATAAAAGAGTATTATCGACGACTTTATGGATTTTCTTGAAACGTCTTGTGTTCTATCCGAACTTGACAGCAAAACATTAGTGCAGTGCAAGCCATTTTGTTGTGGAGATGTGGATTTGGATGATTTTTTTCTCACTGATGTTGAGAATTATGGTAAGCAGTTGCTGGGGAAATCATATTGTTATCGCCTCAACGAAGACCCCACTGTGATTGTGTGCGCCTTTACCTTAGCCAATTCGAGTGTTGATGTCCGACATTTCCCCGGCAGCAGGCGCAAAAAATTGGCAGAACTCATTCCACGTGAAAAGCATCTAAGCTCCTATCCTGCTTATTTAGTTTGTCGGTTAGGGGTAAGCACGGCTTTTCGTGGAAAAGGAATAGGCACTAACTTGATGAATAATATAAAATTATGGGTTTTAAAGCCCGATACAAAAGGCGGTTGCCGCTTCCTCACCGTTGATGCCTACAATAACGAAGCCACAAGGCAATACTATACTGCAAATGGCTTCAACGATGCTTTTTCGACCGAACAGCAGGAAAAAGAATACATGGGTATGCCGCCCGAAAAAGAGTTAAAAACCAGATTGATGTATTTCGATTTAATGCTGTTGTCGAATAAAATATAAATTTAAATCACTTTACAATGTTCAAAAAATTCACACTATTCACCGCATTAAGCCTCTCAACGATGCTCAACGCACAAACATTCACCTCCGACGTCCCCTTTCTGGCGGGCGAAAAATGGTGGGGGGCTTTCGTGGCAAAAGGCAGCGAGATGCCCTATTTGCAATCGACGGGTATGTTCGATTTGTCGAATCAAGGGTTTAATAATCAGGCTGTTCCGTTGTTCGTTTCCAACAAGGGGCGATACATTTGGAGCGATGAGGCGTTCCGGTTTCAAATCACTGCGGCGGCGATTCATTTGGAGTCTAAATTTGAGGAAATCAAAGTTACGGTTGCCGGAAAAACCCTGCGGGATGCCTATTTGGCGGCTTGTCGCGCCCATTTTCCGCCTTCGGGGAAATTGCCCGACCCGCTGTTTTTTTCGATGCCTCAATACAACACTTGGATTGAGTTGATGTATAATCAAAATCAGCGGGATATTTTGAATTATGCCGACAAAATTATTGAGCACGATTTTCCAAAGGGCGTTTTTATGATTGACGACAATTGGCAGAAATATTACGGCAATTTTGATTTCAAGCCCGATAAATTTCCCGACCCCAAAGGGATGGTTGAGCAACTGCACGCGATGGGATTCAAGATTATGCTGTGGATATGCCCGTTTGTGAGTGCTGACAGCCCGGAATTTCGCGAGTTGGAAAAGAAAAACTACCTGCTTCGCCGCAAAGGGAGCAAAGAACCCGCCCTCATCAGTTGGTGGAATGGCTACAGTGCCTGCTACGACCTCACCAACCCCGATGCCTTCGACTATTTCGTTGCCACGCTGAAAGAGGTGCAGCAAAAATACGGCGTGGACGGCTTCAAGTTGGATGCCGGTGATGCCTACTTTTACGACCCCGACAAAATCGACAGCCACAAGCCCAACGCCCAATCGACCGACCACACGTTGGCATGGGCAAAAATCGGCTTGTCGTTCCCTTTCAACGAATACCGCGCCGGCTGGCGGATGGGCGGCGAAGCCCTCGTGCAACGCCTTGGCGACAAGGAATATTCGTGGAGAGCGGTCGGCTTGCTCATCCCCGACATGCTCGCTTCCGGCTTATTGGGTTATCCCTACGCCTGCCCCGATATGATTGGCGGCGGGAGTTTCACGTCCTTTCTCAACATTTCCGATGATAAATTCGACCAGACGCTGATTGTTCGCTCCACGCAGGTGCACGCCCTGATGCCTATGATGCAGTTCTCGGTGGCTCCGTGGCGCATCCTGAACGCAGAAAATCTGGCAATATGCCGCGAAATGGCATACCTCCACGTGAAGATGGGCGATTACATCCTGAAATGTGCCCAACAGGCATCGCAAACGGGCGAACCAATCATCCGCCACCTTGAATATATGTTCCCCGAACAGGGCTTTGCCGACTGCAAAGACCAGTTCATGCTGGGCGAAAAATTTCTGGTGGCACCGATGCTCAATGCCGAAAAACAGCGCACAGTAGTCCTCCCGAAGGGCAAATGGCGCGACGAATTGGGCAATGTATATGTCGGCGGAAAGACAATAATGGTAACGGCGACAATCAAGCGGCTGCCCTATTTTGAGAAAATCTGAAATCTTAATGTTGGATATTTATTCATCTTTTATCTGCATTAATATTTTCCAGTGTCCGTTTTTTGTCAGCACCTTCGCGCGAAAGAATGCCGTATGATTTAAGTTTTTTGATATTATTTTCGGTTGCAGTTGTAGATATATTGAGTAGTTGCGCAATTTCTACGATTGTAATATTCTGGTTAGATTGAATAATATCTATCATTTTCAACTGATTTACACCCAACTTTACACCCAACTTTTTATTATTTACACCCAACTTTACACCTGAGTTTTTATTGGTAACATCGGTGACATTTTCAACAAATTTAATATGCAAATATCTGTTTTTCAGTTCATTGGTTTCGCCAAACAGCACATTGCCAAAGAAGCGCATCAGATGTTCCTGTGTGGCATAGATTTTATTTTGAGTGTCGTTATAATTGGCTCTTACGAGTGCATTGCGGAAATACCATGAATGTTGGGCGAACATATCGTTTTCAACTTCAAAACCGAAAGTGCGGAGGTATTTAATGGCAAAAACGGCGATTGTGCGCGTGTTTCCCTCGCCAAAAACATGTGCCTGCCAGACATTGGATATAAATTTTGCGATGTGCTCCACCGTTTCACGGGGAGTTAATCCCTTGTAATCGAACGCCTTTTCCTGATTGAAATCGTGCTCTAACGCATCACGCAACCGATAGGCACTCGCATACATCACACTTTTGCCGTTCAGCACCCATTCGTGCTTTGAAATATCATAGTCGCGGACTTTCCCCGCAAACTTGTAAGTGCCGCTAAACAGTCGCTTGTGAATGTTGAGAAATTCAACATACGAAAACGTGAACGTTTTTTCCCCTAAAACTTCCGCTATACGCGCCGACACCTTATCTGCTTCTTCCGTGCGGTCGTCATCTGTAGAGACGTGGCGCGCCGCGTCTCTACGGTAATAGGCATCAATACGGCTCTTTACCTCGTATATCGTGATTTTGCCTTCAATATTTTCTTTGGCGGTTTCAATAAGGTAGGCAGAAGGCGTTAAGCCGTCCACCTGCTGCAAGCCGATAGCCGTTTGCCATATTTGACTTTTCTCCACTTTGTCAGGCTCGCCTTGCCGGATATATTCGTCAAAATCGTTCATAATGATACTGTTATCGTCTTGACATTTTCAGCAAAGGTACAACTTTTTTCTGAGTTATTCGGACGTGGCGCATTGATTTAGCATAAAAAAAACCCCGCCTCTTACGAGATGGAGTTAATTTTTGCTGCTGCGATTGATGCAGTCGGCAAACTTACTGAACCGGAGTCTCAGCAGGAGCGGCTTCGCCTTCAACAGTTTCGCCTTCGGAAATTTCTTCCGGTGCTACTTCCGTTGTTACTTCTTCCACTACCGGCTCAATCACTCCTGTTTCTGTGTTTTGCGCTTTTTTGCAAGAAGCGAAAGACACCACAGCAACCAATGCTGCAAATAATACTAACTTTTTCATTTTTTTTTAATAATTAAAACGTTTTAAAAATCATTTGTGCAACTCCCACATGGAATTACGCCGCAAAGGTAAGGACTTTTTTTCTATTGTGCAACACTTTTTGCATATTTTTTTCATTTTTCCGTCATTTTTTCTAAAAACCCACCCAGCGAATGCTAAAACCGCGCCGTTCCATACCGCGAAACCACGTCATTTGCCGCTTGGCAAACTGGTGAATGGCGATTTCGAGCTGGTCGTGCATCTCCTGAAATGTTAATTTTCCAATAACGTGAAGCGTCACAAATCGGTATTCAAGTCCGTAATACATCAGGTTTTCGGGCGAAAGCCCCGATGCCAAAAGCGATTGCACCTCCTCAATCAGCCCCTCGCGGAGGCGGTCGTCGAGGCGTTTGCTGATTTTTTGTCGCCGCAATTCGCGGTCGATGTCGATGCCCAAAATAAGGCTCTCAACGGGCGGATAAGCCACCTGCGAGGGCGTTTTGGGCACCGCCGGAAAGTCGTAGCCGCGAAGCACCGACTCGATATAAAGCCCCGACCCACCGCATAAAATCGCCTGCTTGCCCCGCGCCTTGATGTCCGCAAAAGCCGCGTGAAAATCATTCTGAAAGCGATAGACATTGTATCGCTCGCCCGCGTTGCAGATGTCGATGAGGTGATAGGGCACGGCACGGTCGCCCACGCGATAGTCGCCCAAATCCTTGCCCGTGCCAATCGTCATGCCGCGATACACCTGCCGCGAATCGGCAGAGATGATTTCCGCATCCATTTCCAGAGCCAGCCGCACCGCAAAAGCCGTTTTGCCGGATGCAGTGGGTCCTAACACCGTGATGAGGTTTGCCGTTTCCATTTGTGCAAAAGTACAACAAAAAATCGTAACTTTGCACAAATTATTTTGTATGAAATATCCCAACATACGCGAGGAAGAACTGAAAAACAGCGTGGCAACCGATTTCTTTAAGGATTTCGATTGCGACAAGATTGTCGGCTTCATTGATTTTGCGGTTAAAGTGAAACATAAAAGTTCAAACCTGTTAAGTCTTCAAGACTTAACAGGTTTCAATGACGAATATTTACTTTGGGCTGAGGCAAAGCAAAAATCCACTGATATAGTGGCAATGCTCACGCAGTTGGTGCTCACCATCGGCAAAGCCCGCACGTTCGACAAAATGATGCCGCCGCCCTTTCTCGGCTGCTTCGACTGCGAAAAAATCGCCTTCGTGCCCTATTCCGAAATTCAGCACATTTTCTATCAAAACGATTTCAACTGGAAAATTACACCCTCAAACACCGACACAAAGGAATTTAGGCTGGTTTACGAGCAAATTAGCAAGATATTAAACAACGACACCCCTTGGAATACTTATGTTTTTGATTTTGAGAGCGATGAGAAGGAATTGCGGCGATTTATCCGCGAAAATTTCATCGTTGGAAAATCGGAAACTGCGAAACTTCAAATCGACAAAAACAATTTCATTACTATTTACAGTAAATGGCTCGCAAATGTCAAGCCCACTATCCAGGTAGATAGTTGGGATTTGGCAAAGAAATACGGTATTATTGATGGCGATTTTTACCTTGCCGATTTACTTTCACACGAGAATAAGACACTGAAAGATAAACTGTTTGTCTTACTCCAATCCGACCATTATGAATTGGATAGAAAGATAGATGAATCCGGTTTTAACATTTTTAAAACCACGGCGTTTTCAGATAATCAAAAGGCGCATACTCTTTTTTGGAACAAATACGAACGCCCCCCGCGCGAAGAGTATTGGGATTATATTATAAAACGGCGCGATATGCTCGTGCCGCAAGATGTGCGCGAGCGCAAAGGCAGTTTTTTCACGCCGCCGCAATGGGTAGAACTGTCGCAACGCTATCTTGCCGATGTCTTTGGCGAAGATTGGCAGGACGAATATTATGTGTGGGACTGTGCCGCCGGAACGGGCAATTTGCTGGCGGGACTAACAAACAAAGACCATATTTTTGCCTCAACACTTGATAAGCAGGATATTGATGTGATGTTTGACCGCATCGCCAATGGCGCAAACCTTTGGAAACAACAGGTTTTTCAGTTCGACTTCCTCAACGATGAATTTTTACCGATTGCAAAAGGCGGCAAACTGCCCGATGAACTCTACAATATAATATCGGACGAGAACAAACGTAAAAAACTTGTGGTTTATATCAATCCGCCGTATGCAGAAGCCTCTAATACGCGGGCTGTTATGAACCAAGTGAACCAAGATGCCATAAAAAGCCGGGTTGCAACAATTCATAAAACAAGAGATAAATACAAATCTTTGATTGGTGCAGCAACTAATGAAATTTTTGCGCATTTCATGGCTCGAATATATAATGAAATACCACATTGCAAATTGGCACTTTTTTCAAAAGTCAAGTTTGTTTGCGCACCAAATTTTACTCAATTCAGAAAATTTTTTAAAGCGAATTTTAAAAAAGGCTTTGTTGTACATGCTGATACTTTTGATAATGTTACAGGCAAATTTCCTATTGGCTTTACTGTTTGGAACTTAGACGGGGGAAAATTTCCAAGTGCCATTGAAGTTGCTGTACCGGAAGAAAAATCCAAGAAACTGTTTTACAATGATTTTGATAAGTCAATAAATGATTGGATTAAATATTTTTTTGTGAAAAATGATGATAAAATAGGAATCTTAGTTGTTGATGCTTCCGATTTTCAAAAAGTGCACCAGCCTATTATTTCTTTAGAAAAGACCACTCGCCATGCTTCTTTTTGTTACTTTAATATCTCAAATATCATTGAAAATTGTGTGTACTTTGCCGTGCGTCTCTCCGTCCAACCAACTTGGCTCAACGACCGCGACCAGTTCCTTTTTCCGAACAAAAAATGGGAAAGTGATATTGAATTTCACAACGATTGCCTTGCTTACACAATTTTTCATGGACAAAACCGCATATCTGCCAAAGACGGTGTAAATCACTGGATTCCGTTTACCGAAGCAGAGGTGGCTGCAAATTACAAATTTGAGAGCCATTTCATGACAAGTTTTATTTCAGGAAAAATAAAACAGAATGGCTACACAAATTTATTTGAAAACGACGAAGGTAAATTTTGCATAAAACGCGAATTTTCACCCGCCGCAACCGCCGTCTTCGATGCCGGCAGAGAATTGTGGAAATATTACCACACCCAACCCAATTGCAACGTAAACGCCTCACTATACGACATTCGCGAATATTTCCAAGAGCGCAACAACAAAGGCAAAATGAACAACACCAGCACAGACGCGCAATACACCGAATTGATTGGCAATTTGCGCAAAAAATTAAATGTTTTGGCACAAAAAATTGCGCCGAAAGTGTATGAATATGGGTTTTTGAAAGCGCATTGATTTATCCACAAAAAGTTGTATCTTTGCAGTTCAAAATACAAGTAATAAATTTGATTTTATGACATTGGCAGAAATTTTAAGAGATTCCGATTACAAACACTTGCAGTTTGGTATGTTTCAAATCCAACAATTTGAACAGAAGATAATTACGAAAACGGATAAAAACGGAAAACCTGTTCCCTATATCAACTGCGCCATTCGCAAAAAGGAAATCAAACTGACGCCCGAAGAAGTTGTCAGACAGTTATATCTGGATATTTTGCTCAATGACTATCACTACCCTGCCGACCGTATAGAATTGGAGTATAACGTTACATTCGGTCGCGAGACAAAACGGGCGGATATTGTGATATTCGACAAAGAACGTACCACTTCGCCCTACATTATCGTGGAGATGAAAAAACCGAAACTCAAAGACGGCAAGGAACAGTTAAAATCCTATTGCAACGCCACCGGTGCGCCCATTGGTGTCTGGACGAACGGCGATTCCATTTCATTCTACCACCGCCGCGACCCCAACTATTTTGAAGATATTCCCAGCATTCCCAAAGCGACGGAAAAACTTTCCGATATTCTTTCGGAACGCTGGACAATTAACGACTTGATAAAACGCGACAAATTAGTCAACGAACGCAAATCGTTGAAAGGGCTTGTTTTGGAAATGGAAGACGAGGTTTTGGCAAATGCCGGCGTGGACGTGTTTGAAGAACTGTTCAAATTGATTTTCACCAAACTCTACGACGAAATGGAAAGCGGGCGCAATCCCAAGCGGCATTTGGAGTTCAGGAACTATGGCGATACCGAAACAGAACTGAAAAACAAAATTCAAACCCTTTTCGATAAGGCGAAAGAAAAATGGGAAGGCGTATTTTCGGCTGATGCTAAAATAGAGTTGACTACTTCCCATTTGTCGGTTTGTGTTTCGTCATTGCAAGACGTAAAACTCTTCAATAGCAATTTGGATGTGGTGGACGATGCTTTTGAATATCTTATCAACAAGAGCAGTAAAGGTGAAAAAGGGCAATATTTCACGCCGCGCTATGTGATTGATATGTGCGTGAAAATGCTCAATCCGAAAGAAGCTGAAACGATGATTGATACGGCAGCAGGAAGTTGTGGTTTCCCTGTACACACTATTTTTCACGTTTGGCAACAAATTATGCAAGACGAAGGATTGAATAGAAGTCATCTTTTCACACTTGAACAAAAGCCTCCGCGTTGTACCGATTATGTGAATGATAAAGTGTTTGCCATTGATTTTGATGACAGGTCAGTACGTGTTGCACGAACGCTTAACTTGATTGCAGGCGATGGACAAACTAATGTTTTGCATCTGAATACGCTGGATTGGGAACGTTGGTATGAAAAAACCGGAGATGATAAAAATCCTGCCGACCAAAATTGGCTTGATACTTACGGTGAAGGATGGAAAAAGTTTAGAAAATTGCGTTCTGATAAAGAGAGCAATCATCACTTCAACTTTGATATACTGATGGCGAATCCGCCTTTTGCAGGCGATATAAAAGAGAGTCGCATATTGGCAAAATACGATTTAGGCAAAAAGCCCGATGGCAAATACCAAACCAAAGTCGGGCGCGATATTTTGTTTATCGAACGCAATCTCGATTTTCTGAAACCCGGCGGGCGTATGGCGATTGTCCTTCCGCAAGGGCGTTTCAACAACAGCAGCGACAAGCAAATACGCGAATATATTGCCGGACGTTGCCGAATTTTAGCAGTAGTAGGATTGCACGGGAATGTATTCAAACCGCATACCGGCACAAAAACCAGTGTGCTTTTGGTGCAGAAATGGGATGATAAACTCTGTCTGAAACGCGACGATTACCCGATTTTCTTTGCCACGATGCAAGAGCCAAGCAAAGACAACAGCGGCGAAAAAATCTATATACGGAAGCGCGATTGCGAGAAATACCAATTGACTCCACAATACACACAAGGCGCAATAGAATTAACAGATGGAATGGTATGCGAACCAACAGTTGATATGGTATGTGAACCAACGGTTGAATATATCACCAATCCAAAAAATTTAGACGAGTACGCCTTCGACCGGCACGAACATCTGATTGTAAAACACGACCTTTTCAATCACGAAGGATTAACGCGCGACGGCATAGCCGAGGCTTTTGCCGAATTTGCGAAAAAGGAGAAACTCAGTTTTTTTTGAGTAGCCCTTTCGACGAACAGAAATATAAGGGTTTGTTGGAAGGGCTGGAAATAAGCGAGGTAATGTTTTCAGAATTAAAAATTACGAATTACGAATTACGATTGGATGCGGAATATTACAGGAAGGAATTTTTGGCTCATGATTTGATAACAAAAAATCTAATAGTAGAAAATCTCAAAAATGTAACGCTAAAAATAGATGTTGGCTTTGTTGGAACAATGGTAAACCATTACACAAAACAAGGTGTTCCATTATTGCAAACAAAAAATATAAATGAATTTTTTGTGAACGATGGCGATACGATACAAATAACAGAAGATTTTCATCATCAATTAAAAAAATCACAAATAAACAAAGAAGATATTTTAATAGCTCGTAGTGGGTCATTTGGAAAAGCAGCAATTTATTTAGAAACAAAAACTGTAAATTCTTCTGATATAATCATTATTAAAGCAAATAAAGCAATAATAAATCCATACTATTTAGTTTCATTCTTAAATACTAAGTTAGGTGTTGACCAAATGTTGCGATTTGCAAGTGGAGGCTTACAAGGGCATGTGAATCTTACGATTTTAGAAAGACTTCAAGTTCCTATTTTGGAAGATTCATTTCAATTGAAAATAGAAAAAATTTTGCAAATTGCATATAATGCAAAAATCCAAGCCCAAACCCTTTATCATCAAGCCGAAGAACTACTTTTGAAAACAATCGGTTTAAAAGATTTCAAACCTTCGCAAGAAGGAACAAATATCAAAAGTTTCAAAGACTCGTTTATAAGCACAGGGCGTTTGGATGCGGAATATTATCAGCCGAAATATGATGATTATCTGCAATTGATAAAAAACTATTCCGATGGATATGAATTATTGCAAACAATATGCCATTTAGAGGATGACAATTATACTCCTGCCGATAATCAAGAATACAAATATATTGAATTGTCCGATGTGGGAAAATCGGGAAATCTTACAGGATGTACTATCGCGCAAGGCAGAGAATTACCAACGCGGGCAAGGCGCAGGGTAAATAAGAATGATGTAATTATTTCGTCCATTGAAGGTTCGCTGGAAAGTTGCGCATTGATAGCGAAAGATTATGATAATGCCCTTTGTTCAACAGGTTTTTACGTGATTAATTCGTCAAAAATTAATTCAGAAACGCTTTTAGTCCTATTCAAATCGGAGTTGATGCAAAATATTCTAAAGCAGAATTGCTCCGGCACGATATTAACGGCAATCAACAAAACGGAATTTCAAAATATCCCTATTCCTTTGATTGATTACACTATTCAGCAACAGATTGCCGGTTTAATTGAAGAAAGTTTTGCGCTTCGTCGGGAATCGGAAAGGTTGCTGGAGGAGGCGACGGGGATGGTGGAAAGGGAGATAGAAAAATCGTATTAGAGATAACTTGATAATATGAAAAATATGAATATAATTGATAAACAAGTATTTTTACGGAGTTTCAAAGTACAAAAAGAAAAATCTTTTGATTTGTTTCTTGGTTCAGGTGCTTCTATAACTTCGGGGATTTCTTCGGGGAGAGAATTGGTTTTACATTTCAAAAAAGAAATTTTATCCAGTCAAAATAAAATCAATAATTTTTCTTTTCTTGACTTAAAAATAGAAACAAATCGAAAAAAAATAGAATCATTTTTTAATGATGCAAATATTGCAAATCCGTATGCACATTATTTTCAACAATGTTATCCTGACGCTGATGTTCGCCAAGATTTTCTAACAAATATTATGCGAGATAAAAAACCGTCAATTGGTTTTTTATGTACTGCTGCTTTGGTTGAAAATAATAAGTTCAATACAATTTGGACGACTAATTTTGATGATTTAATTGAGAAGGCGATAAATACACTAAACTATAAATCCTGCGCGATAGTGTCGCCAGAAAATGCGGCTTCTGTCACAAATTACAGAGATGATATTCCGCAAGTTGTTAAACTTCACGGAGATTTTAGATATGATTCCTTACAGAACACAAATGAAGAACTGCAAAAACTTGAAGATAACTTGCACCAATATTTTCTATCTGCAATGCAGAAAAAAGGCTTATTAGTTGTTGGTTATTCAGGGAGTGATGAATCTATCATAAAAACCTTACGGAAAATCTTAGAAGAAACGAATCCTTTTCCAAAGGGTATAATATGGTGTATTCCTCGTGGAATAACACCTAACAATGAATTACAGGAAATCATAAGCTTGGCTAATCAAAAAAATAGCAAATCGGGATTTATGGAAATTGACACATTTGATTATTTCCTATACGAATTATATTCTATATGTGAAATCAGGAATGTAAATATAGACACCATTGCAAAAGAACGATTTGAAACCAGAAAATCATTTAGTTTAGCACAATCTTCGACAATCAATGCCCCAATTTTGTTGAACGCAATTAAAGCAATTTCTTTCCCAAAATCATTTTTTCAAGTCAAAACAAATATCACAGGCGAAGGTCAATGGCGACGATTACGAGAAATTGTTGACGGGAAAAACATTGTTGCGGCATTTATTAATGCAGACACTTTATCAATATGGGGCAATGAAACTGAAATTAAAAATGTATTTGCAAGTTATCTTGCAGATGAATTAAAACTTGTAGATGTTCAAGAACGAATATTATATCATTCTGATTCTTTTTATTTAGGGATGTTATATGATTTAATAGAAAAATCATTAATTAATGACTTTCAATTAACAACATATCACAGAGGCAGACAAATTAGAAAAATATACTCAACACAGTATCCTATTGCTAATGAAGAAATTCAAAATATACAGAGATGGAATAGAAATTTTACAATTCCTGCAAATATACAAGTATATGAATCTTTTGAATTTAAAGTTGAAATTATTGGCAATGAACTATTTGTATTGATTAATCCTACTATTCATTGCGTTGGAAAAGATGGGCAAGAAGTATCAAAAAATATCATACAAAATATTTCAAATTCGATTTTATCAAACAGATATAACAGTAAAAATGGAGAAAAATTGCATTTTTGGTTTAATGAATTAAAAAAGCGAAACTCTAAAATGACTTTTCAACTCGGAGATTTTGAAATCAAATTATCCGCATATTATTCAAGTGCAGGAAAAAAAGCAATGGATAATGTTTATTCGTTTGATAAATATTTAAAACTTAATGAACCGTTTATTTATTTTCACTATCAAGATGTAACAAAAAAATCTATCCATCCAATAAATGGATTGAAAATATTAGGAACTTTAGAAAATAGTTTATCTACAAATAGTAATCCTTCTGACATAAAAATTGCTGTTATAGTTCCTGAATCAGGTTTTGCAAAGGTGAAAAATCATTTAGAATCTTTATTAAATCAAATTTCCCCTAAAAGCGAAAAAGAATATTTAAAAGATTATCAAGGATTTAGCAATATATATGATAAGCACTTAGTAATTCCTCAATCTATTCAAAGTGAATTTGTTTTGCCTATAACTGATGCCGAAGTGAATAATATTTCAGCAATTCAGTTCTATGACTTATTAAAACGAAAAGTAGATATATTTTCTACAAAAAGCACCGAAATAGATTGCGTTGTTATATATATACCCCAAGGGTGGAGTCGTTTTAGAGAGTTGAAAAATGAACAGACCTATTACGATTTGCACGATTCATTAAAATTATATGCAGTAAAAAAAGGTTTAAAAATACAATTCATAGAAGATAAATCCATTCAATATTATGACCAAGCAAAAGTTAGATGGTGGCTATCTTTAGGGATATATGTAAAATCAAATGGTACTCCTTGGAAAATACACGCAGAAAATTCAGAAACAGCATTTGTAGGTTTAGGGTATGCCATAAGACAAAATGCAAAAAATCGTGTTGTTTTGGGTAGTAGTCAAATTTTTGATGGAAACGGTAATGGGCTTAAATTTTTATTACAGCCCATTGAAAAACCAGTCTTTTACAATAAAAATCCTTTTATGAGCAAAGATGATGCTTTTCGTTTAGTTAGTAATATTAGAAATACATATCATAAAATAGACCCTGTTATTGGACTTAGAAAATTAGTCTTGCACAAAACCACTCATTTTACAAGAGATGAAATAGATGGAATTTGTAATGCTCTCGAAGGTATTGAAAATATTGAGTTATTACAAATCCAACAGTTCAGTTATTGGAAAGCGATAAAACTATACAGAGATAATGCAACACAAAAGCATAAATTCTTTGGTTATCCTATTGAAAGAGGAACAGTAATACAATTAGATGATTATTCGTTTTTATTGTGGACACACGGTTTGGTTGAAAGTCAAGAAATACAGGGAAAATATTATCAGGGGAAACGAGGAATACCTGCGCCTTTGTTAATAAAAAGATTTAGAGGCACAGATTCTATTGAAATAGTCGCTAATGACATTTTGAAGTTGACAAAAATGAATTGGAATGGGGCAGAACTTTATAAAACGTTACCTGTAACTATTGACTTTTCAAAACGACTTTCTATTATGGGTAAGCAGTTAGAAGAATTAGGAAACAAAGCGTATGATTTTAGATATTTCATATAAAAGAATAGAAAAAGTCAAATTCTACAAAATCTATTACAAGGAAGAAAATTAACAATATGTCAAACAAAAACACACCTACTATACGCTGTTCGACTGCGGAATATCTGACCTTTGTGGCGGCTACGGGCGATAATCCGCAAAGCATTGAAGTGCGCTACGAAGATGAAAATATCTGGCTCACGCAAAAGTTGCTGGCTATATTGTACGATGTTACCATAGCCAATATCAATCAGCATATTATATATATAAATGAACGACACACCGAAAAATAAAATAGAAATAATGGCACCAGCAGGCAGCTACGAATCCCTCTCCGCAGCCATCCAAGGCGGTGCCCACTCCATCTATTTCGGCATCGAGGGGCTGAATATGCGGGCGCGGTCGGCTAATAATTTCACCATTGCCGATTTGCACGAGATTTCCCGCATTTGTCGCGACAATGGGATAAAAAGCTATTTGACCGTCAATACAATCATCTATGAATCAGACCTTTCGCTGATGCGCGCCATTATTGATGCTGCTAAGGAGGCGCAACTTTCGGCGATTATTGCCGCCGATGTTGCCGCGCTCACTTATGCCAACAGCATCGGCGTGGAGGTGCATCTGTCGGTGCAACTGAACATTACCAACATCGAATCGCTGAAATTTTATGCGCAGTTTGCCGATGTGGTGGTGCTGGCGCGCGAATTGAATTTGGAACAGGTGCGCGCCATTCACGAACAAATCGTCGCGCAAGACATTCGCGGACCGAAGGGCGAACCGATTCGCATCGAAATGTTTGCCCACGGTGCCCTCTGCATGGCTGTTTCGGGGAAGTGCTACCTCAGTTTGCACGAGATGAATGCCTCTGCCAATCGCGGCGCGTGCAACCAAATTTGCCGCCGTGGCTATGTTGTGCGCGACAAAGAGAGCGATATTGAGATGGAAATCGACAACCAGTATATTATGTCGCCCAAAGACCTGAAAACCATCGGCTTCCTGCCCCAGATGCTCGAAGCAGGCGTGCAGGTGTTCAAAATTGAGGGGCGGGCGCGCGGCGCGGAATACGTCCGCACCGTCTGCGAGTGCTACAAAGCCGCTCTCGCGGCTCACGAAAGCGGCACGTGGTCGGACGAAAAGGTCGCCGCGTGGGACAAAAGCCTCGCACGGGTCTTCAATCGCGGCTTTTGGAACGGCTACTACCTCGGACAACGCCTCGGCGAATGGAGCGACCAATACGGCAACCAAGCGACCGAAAAAAAAGTCTATATCGGCAAAGTCATCAACTATTTTTCCAAACTCGGCGTAGCGGAATTTTTGATGGAAACGGGCAGCCTCAGCACGGGCGAGCAGGTGCTAATCACCGGACCCACCACCGGCGCACTGTTTTCTTCCGCCGAAGACATCCGCGTAGATTTAATCTCCGTCGAAACGACCGCGAAAGGCGAACGCTTCTCGATGCGCGTGCCCGAAAAAGTGCGCCCGTCGGATAAATTATTTATTCTAACTTTGCAAAAATAATTATAATAATTTTTTATGATTATCCGCAATCGTGCCACTAAATAGCGTTCCCTGCAAGCAATTTCCGGTTTTTGTCCCGCAGGGACAGCACTTTATTAACCGTAGACTTTAGTCTACGGGAGTGACGGAGCCCATACCCCAAAGTCCCGCATGGGACGACACATTAGTTATGCAGCAAAATTGCACCCATCTCAAGTGCCGTCCCATGCGGGACTAATGGAATCATAGCATTTTTATACCGTAGACTAAAGTCTACGGTTAATAAAGTGCTGTCCCATGCGGGACAAGGAGCGAAAGCCAAGTGGTATGATTGCGGATAGTCATAATAATTTTTTATGATTATCCGCAATCGTGCCACTAAATTTTAATTTTTTCGCAAAAAAAGTTTTGCCAATTCAAAAAGAAGTTTTACCTTTGCAGCCGATATTTACAAAAGAGACAAGTAAATACGAGTGATAACTTTTTAAACAATAGGAGATTATGATGACATAGGTGCGATAATACGCACATTTTAAGATTGGAAAAAGCGTTTAGCTTATACATCTTGCTTCACGAAACTTGAACAATTTCAAAACAGCAGAGAATTTAAGTGAGAACGTTCACACCGTTTGGGTGTGGACATTTCTCGTTTATTTGGCTGTTTAGGTAGTTCAAGACCTCGTGAAGCGGATAAAAATTAGAGTTTTGTCCGCGCTTTTTTTATGTGCGTATGGTGATGAAAGGCAATAGGTTGACCAACAACTGACATAAAATTGGGCAAGCCCTACGAAGCCTTTTAGAGTAGGAATTAGTTTATTATTTAAATGTCCGTATAAGGAACGGACGTAAAACAAAAAAAATGACAAAGTTTAAAAATGTGTTTTTGCTGGCAGCGATGGCTGTTTCAGCGGTGTGTGTTGCTTCTTGCAGTGATGATGATGATAAACCCGCAGCTGGTGGTGGTAGTCTTAGCATTACGGCGGTCGTTGAAAACGGGAGTGAGTACAACGACCTGATTGATGAAGTGAGGGTGGTTGTTGGTGATGTGACTGTTACTGGGAAGTATGCAAAAGGTGGATTTACTATCGTTTTACCTGCGTCAGTGCCTGATAAATATTTAGAGGATCGGGGCGGTATAAAAATGCTGGGCATTAGTGCTGACAATTTTCGTCCATATGACAAAAATGGAGTAGGGGTAGATGGCCGTTTTCGCTATTCCCCGGACGATTCCCCGTGGTTTATGTATGTTGATAGAGATGCTGCTAGAGATAATCTATCTCTGAAAAAAGGATGGAACATAGTGTATTTCCCCGACAACAAGGACGGTAACATGACTTCCACACCACCATCAGGCTTCACCGATAAGTGGAGTTTTTCCTATTATGGTAATTGACCCCGATTATAATACATGATGTAATCAGGAGTTTGAAAAAGATTGGTTGGGGCGTATAAACCCAACCAATCCTTTGTTATTTACCGGAGTTCCGGATAAGGTTAGCCCGTTAGGGCTTTCATATCAATAGAAAAACTCCCCCCCACCCATTATTGCCCGTAGGGCATTCACGGTGAAAGCCCTACGGGCTATGGGGTTTTGACAAATACGTTTTTTCCTATTGATATGAATGCCCTAACGGGCAAAGTAGAGACGTGGCGCGCCGCGTCTCTACAATTGGAATTTTCAACCGCCCGAAAGATTGTGCTTTCGGGCGGTTGTTCTTAAGGGATTTTGTGCCTAACGGCAAAAAAATGGTATGATTGCGGATAATCAATTAATTTTTTTCGTACCTTTGCACAAAAATTAAAAAACAAAATGAAAAGAACAATTGCGGTATTATTAAGTTTGGTACTTATGAGTGGGGCGTGCGATACGCTCAATATGGCTAAGTGCGACTACAAGTACCACTCCATTTCAGACCTGACTTTGGTCGGTGTCAACCCGAAGAATCCGGGTATTCTTGGAACTGCCAAGTTGGGGGAGGCATTTCTCTCCTCCGAAGCACCACTGCCACTCACGTTCACATTAAATCTGGATGTGACAAATCCCAACAAGGACGCGGCATCGCTAAGCGGTGGCACTTATGTCCTGTTCATCGACGGCATCAAAATGACCGAAGGGGTTTTGCCTAAGTTTCAGGTGAATGCGGGGGCAACTGCTATGATGCCCATCGGGATGGCGTTCGACCTGCGGACGGCTTTAAGCGGAAAGTCCTCGGACGCAATCAAAAATCTGGCATTCAATTTTGCCGGAATCGGCGACGGCGAGAGTAAAGTCAAAGTCATATTGAGTCCCAAAGTCGTTGTAGCCGGTGTTACGCTCCCTTCGCCCGACGTTCCCATTGAGTTTACTGTGGGCGGGGAATAATCAAGCCGACACCACTTTTCGTTCGTCCACATACCACAGATAGCCCTGCACGGTGGGGTAGTTCATCTTTTCGAGCAGGTGCATATATTGCTGCACCTGCTCGGAATGCGATTGGTGGGGCTTGCCGAATTTGTAGTCGATGACAATCGTGGCATCGTCGGCAAACAGCACGCGGTCGGGACGCTTGCTCACCACTTCGCCGTTTTCTTCCAGCACAATCGAATGCTCCTTGTAACTCCTGTGCTGCCCGTCGAACCAATGTTCCACGTGCGATTCGCGAATGGCAGCGCGGATTTGGTCGATATAATCCTGCTTGTGGGCAGGCTGAATCAGCCCCTGCACAATGCAACTCTCCACGGTGCGCTCAATATCTTCCTGCCGATGGATGCGTTCAAAGATGCTGTGCATGATGTTGCCATATAATTTGGGATTCTCCTGAGAGTCGTGCACAAACTCCCGCGATTTATTCGACTGCTTGAAAATAGATTTTCCCGTTTGAAAATTCTCCGACACAAACGCAATATTGATGGATGGAGGTATTTCTTTCAGGGGATTGCGGGTCAAGCCCGCAATGACAGACAGGGGATTGTCATTGCGGGCTTGACCCGCAATCCCTCCATTGAGCGTGCCCATCTCCAACGGCACATTCGACAATTTCAACAAATCAGCCACAGTGGTGATTTCTTTGATTTCTTTTTTGCTTTTCCCAAGTATCATCAAATTATGCTCGGCGCGCGTAAAACCCACATACAGGATGTTGAGATTATCCAACCAACTCTGCGCCGTTTCTTCCTGATATTCCGGCGCAAAAACCGTGTCCTGCATCCCGCCGGTGTAATTAATCGGCAGCAGGGGCAATGCCTGCGCCGCCTCCGCACAATCGTCGCACCAAACGATAGTGCCCGCCTTGGGGTTGATATTCCAATCGCAATAGGGCATCACCACCGTGTGAAATTGCAGCCCCTTGGACTTGTGAATGGTCATCGCACGCACGCCATCGACATTGGCACCGGCGGGGATGGTGCGCGTCTTCAACTCACCGTCCCAATACTCCAAAAAGTGCGGCAAATCGCCGGGGTTGTCATTCAAATAGCCTGAAACGGCATCATAAAAGGCAAAAAGGTACGCCGACTGCCCCTCAATTGCAGCCAAATTCAACCGCCGATACACCTCCCCAATCAATTCAAACAGCGGCATAGCCCGCAAATTCCCGTAATTCGTAATTCGTAATTCGTAATTTCCTAACCGCTCCGCCGCAATCTTATCATCAGGGTCAGCCACCAGCCGAAGTGCCTCAATGATGATTTGGACGGCTTCGGACGAGCGCAATTGAAATGCCTCGTTGGAGATAATGTTTATTCCGGATGGAGCCAAATATTCCGCAAGGTCAATAATCTCTTTATTGGTGCGCGTCAGAATGCAAATATCGTTTGCCGACACGCCCGCCGCCTGCAAGTCTTTCAACTTGTCGAGCACGGCGGCGTTCATGGCTTCGGCGGCAGTGAATTCGTCGGATTTTTCGACGAAATCGACAGACACATAGCCGTTCTCGCCCTTTTTGTGCTTTTGGACTACATCGGAGTAGGTTGTTGGAAACGGCGAATGTTCGGCATCACCCCATTTGGATATATACAATTCGTTGAGCAGTTTGGCTGCCCGCGTGAAAAAGTTGTTGTTGAACTCGACCACGGTTTTTTCGCTGCGGTAGTTGGTGTCCAGCGTTTCGACGGTGGCGTGCAATTCGTCGCCAATCGTTCCCAGAATGCGCCAATCGCCGTTGCGCCAGCGGTAGATAGACTGCTTCACGTCGCCCACAATGAGGCTGAAGCGGTCTTCGGACAGGATATTGGAGAGCAGTGCCTTGAAATTGCTCCATTGCAGGCGCGAGGTGTCCTGAAACTCGTCTATCATCACATGGCGTATGTCGGAGCCGAGTTTTTCGTAGATAAACGGCGCATCGGAGCGGTCAATCATCTCGTTGAGAAACATCGCCGTGTCGCTCAGCATAAAGCGGTTGTTTTCCTCGTTGGCATCGGCAATCTCTTTGGAAATATCCCAAATCAGCCCCAACTGGTGCAGGTTTTGGGTGAGCAATTGGGCGGTCAATTGCCTGTGGAGCATCGCGATGGCTTCGTGGAGGAGCGGCATCAGGTGCTGCGTTGCTAAATCGGCGATTTCATTGCGGTATTTAGACGTTTTGGTCGTCCAAGCCCCCGCATCTTCGCCACATTTCTGAAGGGTTGCGCCAATTTCGACCGGTTTGCCGCTCGCCAATTTGCGAAAGAACTTGATTGGCAGCCCTTTAAGCATAAAATCGTCTTCCTGCAATCCGTAACTGTCCACGAGCGACTGCACGCGCTGAAAGGTTTCCGCAAAAAAGGTCTTGCAACTCTGTTTGACGGCTTCCTGCTGCGCTTTCAGGGTCTTGAAAATGGCGGGATTGGCTGCCAACTGTTGGCGCAGTTGCTTCTCATGCTCCTGAAAAAACTCGTTGTAGATACACTTGCTGAACTCAAACAGTTCCTTGTCGATGCGCCAGTTGCGGTCGTCGTCAAGTTTCTGCTCCACATAAGTCGTCAGCCAGTCGAGGAGCTGCTTGTTCTGATTGGCTTTTTCAATCGTGCTGTGGACGGCATCTTGCAACACCTGATTGGTGTTCATCTCCAAATTGAACTTGGAACTGCGCCCAAGCTCGCGCGCCAAATTGCGCAGCACACGCTGAAAAAAACTGTCGATGGTGGTGATATTCAACCGGCTGTAGTCGTGCAGGATGGCACCCAACACAATTTTTGCCTTCCCCCGAATGTCCTCCTCTGATAACTGCTCACTGCTCACTGCCGACTGCAAAGAAGCCAAAAACCCAACAGAATCAGCAGTATTAAACGCCAAGCCATACAATTCCGCCAGAATGCGGTCTTTCATCTCGCCCGTCGCATCTTTGGTGAACGTAACCGCCAGAATATGGCGGAAATGCCTGTTGTTGCCACGCAATTTGGCTTCGAGAATAAGTTCCCGAATATATTCCAACGCCAGCGTATAGGTTTTCCCCGACCCGGCAGACGCTTTATAAACTTTCAGTCGCGACATCTCATTTATACATTTGGCTGCAAAGGTAATACTTCTTTTTAGTCCGCACAAATATTTTTCGCAGTTACGATAAAGTTACTCCTTTTTCCCCTCCCGCTTAACAGTATGCTTGAATGCCAGCAGAGCCAAATTAAATTCAAAGGACGTTTCGGTGCTGGTTGTTTCCAATTCATTGCCTATTAAGTCGGACAGAATTTCGCCGCTACGATTCAGCCTGCTTTTTCGCGCTTGCTCATCGGGCAGTTGGCTGCATTCGGCGATGGTGCGCGAAAGTTCTTTGAGTTTGGCAAACGTTTCGATGATTGCAAGCGTGGTTTCGGTTGCCTTTGGACTTTTAAGGATTGTTGCCAGCATGTATAATCCCTTTTCGCTGAAGGCTTTAGGAGCATATTTTATATGCTGTCCACGACCGCCATCGTTTAAGGTCAAAATTTTTGACCTTAAAGGTATAGCCTCTTCCATTGTCAGTTCTATAATGTACCCTTCAGGAAATTTATCAGGGTTGTTTTTGACCGCCTGATTGACTTCTTTTGTTTGCACACCATACAATTCTGCTACATCTTTGTCAAGAATAGCATTTTGTCCACGCAAGTTGAGCACCTTGTCCTCAACCTGATTAAATTTTACAATTTCTGTCATACTACTTTTATTTAAAATTAAAATTGCGACAAAGGTAATATATTGTTTGGCTTATTTCCAAATTTTTTATGTTATATTTGTGTTTACGTTGTGTTATCTTTTTCTTAACGTTGTGTTAATATTGGTTGTGCGGCTTGTGTGGAAGGGTTTTAAACACCAAAAGCGGGCGATTGCTCGTCCGCTCTTGGGAATTTGTTTATCAACTTATTCTTCAATAGCCGGGGTTTTGCTGACCGGCTATATTTTTATTCGCGTTGATTTCCGAAATGGGGATGGGAAGCACTACTTTGTAGTAAGTCCAGTCGAAATCCCACGCTTCGGGTAAAATCAATGCCAGATGGGGGAATGGCAAGCCCTGAGTGCGTGTGATGTGTTTTCCGTTACGGATGGCATCGAAGAAGCGGTGTCCTTCGCCCACAAGTTCTTTGCGGCGTTCTTCCAACACGCGGTCGAGCGTGACTGTTGTGCCTTCCACGGTCTGTGTGGCATCACCCCGTGTCACAATCGGCTCCAGATATTTCATGGCATCATCGTTGTTGTTGCTCCGTGCTGCTGCCTCGGCGGCAATCAGGTAGAGTTCCGACAGGCGCAAGACTTTCACATTGGAATGTCCTCTGTTTGTTTCGCCGCTGTTGGGCACATGTTTCCACAGATAGCGTACTCCACTTTTTCCGGAGCCTCCATCAATCAAATTTTTATAGCGAATATCGTCTGTTTGGTCGCCCATCAGCGTAATCCGCCAATCGTCGCTCACATAAATATCATCGTAACCGGCGGCATACGTCAAATAGCCGATGTTTTCGTTGCCTCCGGCTGTTTCCGTTGACGTGATGGGCAGTTCCCAAAGCACTTCGGGGTCAAATTCTTTTGCCCAAGTAGCTGCCGCACCGTATTCTTCAGCCGTCCACAATTTATATCCTTTGCCTTCCGCGCCTGTGATAGCCTCTTTGGCTGTAGCCAAAGCATTTGTATCATCGCCTTTATAGAGATAAGCACGACTCAGCAGGTGCATAGCAGTCCATTTGTTGAACTTGCCGCTAATTTTTGCGTCTTTCAGCAAGGGGACAGCGTCGGTAAAATCCTTGATAAAGAATGTGTAACATTCCGCCACTGTATTTCGGGTCGGTTTGTAATTGGCATCCACCGGCTTGTCCACGATAGGAACGCCTAAGGAAGCTCCGTTATCTTTTTGATAAGGATAGCCGTACAGACGTGTCAAATCGAAATAAGCCAACGCACGAATAGTCAATGCCTGTCCTTTGTAGTCTTTCCGAGTTACCTCATCGGCGGTGCTTAATCCCGTAAGACCATCGATACCGGCAAGCAGGGTATTCACATTGTTGATTACTTCATAATACTTATCCCAAAATGTTCTGGGAGCATTATCTTCCGTGAAGCGGAACGTGTAATAATTAGCCGTCCGCATCGTGCCCGAGCGCGACATCATATCTTCGCCCAACGCATCGCCGTAATAAGTCATTCGTGCACCATACAGTTCGTAGGCACGAAGCATCGCATAGAGAGCATTCAGGCGACCATTCGCTTCACTTAATGACCCGATACCGGTGCCTTCTTTCACCACCACTTTGTTGTCCGGCTCCAAGTCGAGCCAATCATTGCACGAAGTGCCTGTAAGTCCTGTTACAGACACCAATAAAACTATGATATATTTTTTCATAAAAATTCCTCCTGTTTTTAACAATTAAAACTTAATATCTATCCCGAAAGTGACTGTCCGCATAGGCGGTTGCGTCCATTCCACATAGCCATCCACCATTGCGGCTTCGGGGTCATACCAATCCCACTTGCTCCAAGTCAGCAGATTGCTTCCGGCGGCATAGACCCGCACCGATTCCAGTCCGGCGGATTTAATCCATTCTTTGGGCAGGCGCACGCCAAAAGTCAGGTTTTTTAACCTGAGCATATCGGACGAGTGCAAGCGGCGGGTGCTGGCGATACTTGACAGCGGAGTAGCACGGTTGGCTACAAAGCGTTCAATATCGGTAACATCGCCGGGGTTTTGCCAACGGTTGTTGTAATAACTCGGAATATTGGTAGTGAGGTCGCCGCCGCCGTGTTCCAATTTTTGAGCACCGTTGTCGTAGTTGTATCCTCCCAATTGATAGTTGGCGAGGAAACTGAGGTCAAACCATTTGTAGGAAAAGGTGTTGTTCAAGCCGCCGCTCACTTTTGGCTCAGGCGATTTGCCTGCAATACGGCTGGCTTCGGTGTATGTTTTTGTGGTACTCCGGTCGATGATTTTGCCGTTTTCATCTTGGGTGTTCATATAAAACATTGCTTCGCCGTCTGCCGGGTCGATACCCGCAAATTCATACAGATAATAGGTGTAGCGGGGACTGCCCACCTTGCGGATAAAGTTGCCGCTCACCGATTCGGTTACTACACCGTCCCATTTCAGGATTTTATTGGCATTGTGTCCGATATTGAAGTTTGTTGTCCAACGAAAATCCTTTGTGTCAATGTTCTGTGAGGTGATTTCGGCTTCAATGCCTCGGTTTCTCACTTGTCCCACATTTCCTAAGAAAGTAGTAAATCCGGTGGTTGCCGAAATAGGAAGATTCATCAAGAGGTCGCTCGTGGTGCGATTATAAAATTCAACCGATAAATTGATGCGGTCAAGCAAACCCAAATCCACCGCGATATTGGTGTTGTAATTCTTTTCCCACCTCAAATCGTCGTTGGCTACTTGGTCGGCTGCAATGCCCGAATTGCCTTGATAGACGTAGGTTGAACTCAAACTACTCAACGCCAAATAGCCATAATAATCGGATGGCAATGTTCCGTTTGAGCCATACGAAACCCGAAGTTTCAAGTCCGAAATAATGGGTTTCACACTTTCCATAAACGATTCGTCGCTGATACGCCACGCGCCGGACAGCGACCAGAAGCCACCCCAACGAACATTGCGAGGCAACCGTGAAGACCCATCGTAGCGGTAACTAACGCCGGCGTAATACTTCGACAGATAATTCCAATTGACACGGGAAACGAGAGAAGCCAGCCGGTATTGTTCCAGATACCCGTTGATACTGTTTACGGAGCCACCGATACCAATGGCATCCATCTCCGGTATCAAATAGTTGGTCTTATTCCCATAGATATAATCCCTGTCATAACTTTCCGTTTCAACGGCAGCCAAAGCATCCACGTGATGATTGTCAAGGAAACTAAAATCGTAGGTCAATGCGTTTGACCACACTTGCCGCTGGTATTCGCGTATCAATTTCGATCGCGAGCCGTTGCTGCTTTTGCCTTCGGAACTTCGCGGATCATTGTACGTATCCCCTTTGCTCAAATTATAGTCATAACTGAAAGTCGATTTGAATTTCAAGTTATCAATAAATTCATATTGACCGTAAACCGTGTTAAAAGCCCGTGTCAAGGCTTCTCTCTTGTAATTCAAATCCTGCTCAATTTTCGGGTTGCGGTCGCTACCCACCACAAAGGTGTGGTTATAGGAGCCGTCTGCCAAATAGACCGCATCCGAAGGCGTCACATTGCGACGCGAAGAATAGAACGGCGAAACATACACCGTGCCTTCGGAAAACACATCCTGATTGAGGCGCGACACCAAAGATTTTACTCCGACAGTAAACTTTTTAGTAACATTGTAATCGGCATTCAGGCGTGCTGACACACGTTCCAAGCCGGAATTTGAAGTAACACCATCCTGGTCGGTATAATTTAGCGAGGCGTAATATTTGCCTGATTCGTTTCCGCCACTCACCGAAGTCTCATAATTTTTATATGTGCCTGTTTTGAATAATACTTTATCCCAATCGGTGAAACCACTCCAAGGGACAGGTGCATTTTTTTCGATATTTTTAGCCACATAATCATCCACATCGGTATAATTGGCGGCATTGGCTACTGCGCCATCTTTCACTGCCCATTCATTGCGGAAGCCTTCCATATACATATCGCGGCGTTCTTGTCCACCCATCACTGCACGGTAGGGCATTGCGAAGTCGCTGAATCCCATATCTGCCTTCAAGGTGATGGCCGGTTTCCCTTTCGCGCCCGATTTGGTGGTGATGACTATCACACCGTTGGCTGCCCGCGACCCGTAGAGCGATGCGGCAGCGGCATCTTTGATGACCACAATACTTTCAATATCAGACGTGTTCAAGGTCGCCATAATATCCGTACCTGCACTACTTGAACTGATACCGGATAGTGCACCGACATCACCTGACAGTACGGGCACGCCATCTATGACGAACAAAGGGGACGAGGAGGCGTTGAACGAGCCGATACCGCGAATACGAATCGCGCTGGGTGCACCCGGCACACTCGAGCCGCCGCTCGACACCGACACACCCGAAGCATTTCCCTGCAACAAATCGCTCAGGGAGGTAACCGGCACATCCGACAATTTTGAGGCTTTGATTACGGAGGCAGAGCCTGCATAAGCCGACTTTTTGAAAGTTCCGTACCCCGTCACAACAACTTCTTCGAGGTCGTTGTTTCTGCTCTCTGTCAAGGTAATGTCAATACTTGTTCTTCCACCCACAGGTACTTCTTGGGTGGCATAACCCAGATAAGATACTGCAAGTGTGGCATTGGGCGACACCCGCAGGGTGTATTTCCCGTCCACGTCGGTGGCAGTTCCGTTGCCCGGATTGCCCTTTTCGATGACACTCGCGCCGATGATTGGTCCATCGGCATCACTAACAATGCCGGTTACGGCATTCTTTGTTTCTTGGGGAGCCTCAGCCCGCAAAGGCTGTACCCCCCCCCCCGTGTAGAGGGCTACGGCGCACAGTAGCCATGCAAATGAGCCGTTTTTTAAGAATTTTCTTTTCATACAATGAGTAATTTAATTTTTAATAAATACTATAAGAAATCGCAAAGCAAAGGTAAGTATAAATTTTCATAAAAGAAGCGGTTTTTGAAAAGAAATTGCGCAAAAGTGAAAATTTAACATTTCATTTCTTTTGTTTCTCCAACACCCGCATCAAGTTACCGCCCCAAATTTTGGCGATTTCTTTTTCGGAATAGCCGCGGCGCAGCAGTTCGGCGGTGATTTGTGGCATGTCGGCGGCGCCTTTGGCGTCGGCGAGTTCGCTGCCGCCGTCGAAATCGGAGCCGATGCCGACGTGGTCGATGCCGACGGTTGTCACGATGTGGTCGATGTGGTCGACCGCGTCGCTGACGGTTGCCTGCCCGCCTTTTTTCAGGAACGGGCTGTAGAGGCACACCTGTATCACGCCGCCTTGGGCAGCGATGGCACGCATCAACTTGTCGGACACGTTGCGCGGATGGTTGTGCACCGCTTTTGCCGACGAGTGGGAGGCGATAATGGGCTTGGTGCTGACTTCCAGCACGTCGAAAGATGTTTTTTCGGACGTGTGCGAAATATCGACCATGATGCCGCAGCGGTTCATCTCGCGCACCACCTCCTTGCCGTAGTCGCTCAGCCCGTTGTGCTCCTGATAGCTCTTGGTGGCGGCGTCGCAGAGGTCATTGTCGCCGTTGTGCGACAGGGTGATGTAGCGCACGCCCAGGTCGGCAAATTTTTTCACGTTGTCGATGTCTTTGCCCAGCCCGTAGCCGTTTTCGATGCCGAGAAAGATGGCTTTTTTGCCCGCTTTTTTCAGGCGTTTCAGGTCGGCGAATGATTTTGCCAAGCCTGCCGTCTGCTGGTTTTTTTCGATTTGCCGGATGAGTTCTTTGAGGATGTTCTCTGTCTTTTGGACGGCTTTTTCCGATGATTTGGCATCGCGCGCACCCTGATGCAGGTAGGCAATCATAAAAACCGCATCCAGCAGCCCCTCCTGCATTTGGGGGATGGTCACTTTCAGTTGGTAATCCTGCGGTCCGTCGTCCTCCGATTTGTTGAGCAGGAGCGGGTTCACCGTAAACGTCTTGTTGTCCTGCCCAATATCAATTTTGTAGGGGAAAAACATCGGCGTATCGCAGTGAGAATCAATCGTATAGATGCGCGAATGAATATCTTTCACCGTCTTCGACATTCCCTCTTTGTGCGTAGTAGACAACCCTGTAAGCATAATCAAAACTATCAGATTTCGGGCAATAGACATTTTTTAATCATTCGCTTTTTGAATAAAATAGTCGTTGAGCGCGGCGATGGTTTCGGGCGAATTGGGCATATCCTTGACGATTGTGCCGCGCTCCAGGAGCACCATTCGCGTGGCGATGTCGGTGGTGTAACTCAGGTTGTGGCTCGATATTAGCACCGTTGTTTGGCGTTCGCGGTTCATTTTTTGTATCATATTCCGGATTTCGATTTGCGACGACGGGTCGAGGAAATTGAATGGTTCGTCCAAAATCAGCACCTCCGGCTGAATCATCATGGCAGCGATGATGCCTATTTTTTGCTTGTTGCCTGCCGAAAAATTGCGGATGTATTTTTTTTGCCCAAATATCTCGCCGTTCATAAAACGCTCGAAGGCAGACAGGCGGGCATCCAAATCGTCTTTCGTCAAGCCGTAGGTGTCGCCCACGAACGAAAAATACTCTTCCGGCGTGAGGAAATCAATCAAAAACCGGTTGTCGATAAACGAGCCGGTGTATGCTTTCCACGCCTCCGAACAGCTGACATCCGCGCCGCCACTCTGCACATAGCCCGAATCGGCTTTCAGCAAATCCAAAACGAGGCGAAACAAAGTCGTCTTCCCCGCGCCATTATTGCCCACCAGACCCAACAGGGTGCCTTTTTCTACCCTCAGTTCGGGAATGTTCAACGCAACTTTGTCCCCAAACCGTTTTTCTAAATCGTTTATTACTATCATGACCGAAATCCCTCCATATTTTTATATTTGCGCTTCTCAAAGCGTTTGTAAATGTTTCTTAACCAATACTTTGACGTGAATGTAAATGCCATCCCCACAATCAGCATAAACATGCACGCGGTGGTTCCGCCGAATATTCCCTGAACGATTGATACGAGTATAACCGGCACAAACACGGTAACCATTGAGAGAACAACCGTAGTGCCCGACTGCCCTTTCCAATTCATCGAACCCTTGTCGAACAGGTCTACAGGGTTCTTATTATAGACGGCATTTTGAAAACTCATAAAATAAATAGGTCCCACCACATAAAAGAAGGATGATACCAACGATAGCAACCCCAACCTTCCATGCCACACAGGTATCAGCAACAAAAGCGTAATCAACAGTGAATAGGTGGAATACAACAGGTATTTGCTTTTCAGAACTTCATACATCGACACTTTGCGCGACATCAAGCCATCGAAGAAAGACGATTCCGCCGTGAAGATAAATTGCCCCATCGTTATTCCAAATATACCAATCGTCATAATTCCAAAGAAGTGCATATTATAATTTCCAAGACCTGTCCGCATTGCATAAAACATATCTACATAGAGTATTGCAAAAAAGTACACAACGAAAAAAATGCCGGCAAATGCTTGTTGTTTTAAGCGTTTGGAGCGCAGTATCATCTTGATTTCCAAATTCATAAAATCCCCAATCGCACCGAAGCGGTCTAAGAACGCCACACTTGAAAACGATGATGCTTTGTCAATTTTTTCGCCCTGCAATTCTCTATACACTGCCGTATCCATCTGATTCAAATTCACCACCCAAAGCACAGTCAATAGCATGAATAATCCGCTCCAAAGCGACAGCTTATTGTTCAAAACCAAATCGCCCGCCTTTTGCATATACTCGCCCAACGGAATCGTGGTCGCGAATAGAACAACAAGCGGCACGGCAACCAGCACCAAAGGAAGAATATAAAACCAAAAACTCCTGTTGAGCAGATTGTTAATAAGATTGACCAGCAAACTGACACCCACGCAGAGCAGGTAGAAAAACAGGATATACAAAATAGCCGTCCCAAACCCGAAATAGGGCGTAATGGACTTGAGCGCGAAAGGCACTATCGAAAACAGCCAAAAGAGATTCCAAAAACTGCTAAACTCCTTGATTAACAGGAAATTATACAGCCGATTTCGCTTAATCGGCAGCGCAAGATACGGCGCAATCTGCATCGACTGATTGGTCTTCCCGAAACATTTCACCACAAAATCCACGACAAACAAATAGAGGACAATCGAATTGAAGACATCAATGGCATAAGTGTAAGTGCCAACTGTGAGCAAAAGTTTGTCCAGAAAAAAGCCAAGCGACAAAAACTCCAAAGCCACAAACCCAAACATTATATACATAAAAATCCGCACGCCCAAGTTGCGTTCAAACATGGGATTGCGCCTGAAGGCTTTCCATTGGTGCTGTTGCAGTTGTTGTTGTAGCATAATGTAATTATTTGTAATTAAAGTGAATGTGCTACGCGGAAGCCCAAATAGTTTTCGCGGGTATTGGACGGGACATAATAGCGAGCGGGGACAGAAATGGCGCAAACCGGACCCGTGTATTGCCAACAGCCACCGCGTATCATTTGGTCAGTTTCAAGAGATGTATCGTCGGGGTCAGGGTCAGGACCGGTGGGGTCGGTCGTGCCCGATGGATAGATGTCGCTAAACCTGTCGCTGCACCATTCAAATACATTACCGCTCATATCGTAAATGCCCAGTTCGTTAGGTGCTTTGGTG
The DNA here is from genome assembly GCA_025996755.1 of Bacteroidia bacterium. Lineage (GTDB taxonomy): Bacteria > Bacteroidota > Bacteroidia > Bacteroidales > Azobacteroidaceae > Azobacteroides. The sequence continues at coordinate 18,866 of BNTR01000003.1, read as the reverse complement.
CCTACTATTTGAGGTCCGGCTGCCCCTCCATTTTGCTGATACCATGCCACATCATCTACATTATTGCTTCCGCTATACTGATAATTGTGTGTATCTTGCCCACCCTTGGCGGCATATTCCCATTCCACTTCGGTGGGCAAACGGTAATTTGCCTTGGTCTGTTGATTGAGCCTTGCCAAAAAACGTTGGATGTCGGTGAAGTTGACTGATTCCACAGGCAGATTATTGCCCTTAAAGGCACTCGGACTGGTGTTCCCCATCACCTTCTTCCATTGGCTTTGCGTTACTTCGTATTTTCCTATTTTGAAAGAACTCATGCTTACCATTGTGCCGTTGATTTCTGTAACACCGCCTGCTATTGCCACCATCGGTATATCCTGCATCACGACTTCAACCTGACAGGTAGCCCCGTAAGCACCTGCTGTTGCTGTGATAGTCGCCTCGCCGAGGGCTACGGCAGTTATTCTGCCGGAGGCATTCACTGTGGCTATACGGCTGTTGCTACTGCTCCACACGACGGTCTTGTCATCGGCATTGGAAGGCGACACGGTTGCCACAAGCGGTGCGTTCTCGCCGACAATAAGTTCGAGCGACATCCTGCTCACCGAAATCCCGCGTACCGGCTGCGACACCCAAACATCGCAATAATCCGAGAGTTTGCCTGCTGATGCCGTAACAATAGCCGTGCCGGAGGCTACGGCGGTTACTCTGCCGTAGGCATCAACCTTAACTATGCGATCATCGCTACTGCTCCACGAAACGGTCCTGTTGTTGGCATTGGAAGGCAACACGGTCGCCGCAAGCGCTGCTTTTTGCCCAATATTCAAGTAAAGAAAATAGTTGTCAAGAGTAACGCTTCTTACAGCATAGTTGCTGTCAGCATCAATGCAACCGGTGAACAAGAGCAACGCTGCCGGAAGAACTATAGAAAGACACTTTTTCATTCACTCAATTTCGCACCCAAATAGGAGCGATTCATGCGTGCGATGTTGCTGATGCTTACGCCTTTGGGGCATTCGAGTTCGCAGGCGCGGGTGTTGGTGCAGTTGCCGAAGCCGAGTTCGTCCATCCGCTTCACCATCGCTCTTGCGCGGGCTTTTGCCTCCACTTTGCCTTGGGGCAAGAGTGCCAACTGGCTCACTTTTGCCGACACGAAGAGCATCGCCGAGCCGTTCTTACAAGCCGCCACGCACGCTCCGCAACCGATACAACTCGCGGCATCCATCGCTTCGTCGGCATCCAACTTGGATATTGGCATCGCATTGGCATCGGGCACACCGCCGGTATTGACATTCACATAGCCGCCGGCTTGAATGATTTTGTCGAACGCCTGACGGTCGACCATCAAGTCGCGCACGACCGGGAATGCTGCCGAACGCCACGGCTCCACGGTAATCGTTTGACCATTCTTGAAATGGCGCATGTGGAGCTGGCAGGTCGTAATCAGGTCGTCGGGACCGTGCGGATGCCCGTTGATATAGAGCGAGCACATCCCGCAAATACCTTCGCGGCAATCGTTGTCGAACACCACCGGCTCCTTCTTGTCGCGAATCAACTGTTCGTTCAAGATGTCGAGCATCTCCAAAAACGACGTGCCGCCGGAGATTTTTTCCAATTTGTAAGTCTCAAAATGACCTTTTGCTTTGGGTCCTTGCTGACGCCAAACGCGCACTTTTACATTGATTTCTTTATCCATAACCGTTTTACGATTTATAATTTCTTTGTTGACGTTGTACAAACTCATAATCTAATGGCTCCTTGATAAGTTCCGGCTCATTGCCGTCGCCTGCAAATTGCCAGCAGGAAGCGTAGGCATACTTTTCATCGTCGCGCAGGGCTTCGCCCTCGGGCGTTTGATACTCTTCGCGGAAGTGTCCGCCGCACGATTCGTTGCGGTTTAGTCCGTCCAGAGCCATCAGTTCGCCGATGTCGAAGAAGTCTGCCACGCGCAGGGCTTTTTCCAACTCCGTATTCAGGGTGTTTGGCTCGCCGGGGATGAACACGTCTGCCCAAAATTCTTTTCTCAATTGGAGTATTTCTTTCAGTGCCGTTTCCAGCGATTCTTTGGTGCGAGCCATACCCACATTGTTCCACATAATGTGACCCAATGCCTTGTGGAACGTATCCACCGAGCGGCTGCCCTGAATGCTCATCAATTTGGCGATTTTGCTTTCCACCGCCTGCTCTGCCGCCTCAAATTCGGGACGTTCCACGCTGAAGCGGGGCACGCCGATTTGGTCTGACAGGTAGTTCTGAATGGTGTAGGGCAACACGAAATAGCCGTCTGCCAGCCCCTGCATCAATGCCGAAGCCCCCAGGCGGTTGGCTCCGTGGTCGGAGAAATTCGCCTCGCCTATCGCGAAACAGCCCTGCACGGTGGTCATCAATTCATAATCGACCCACAAGCCGCCCATCGTGTAGTGGATGGCGGGGAAAATCATCATCGGCGTTTTGTATGGATTTTCGTCCGTGATTTTTTCGTACATCTGAAACAGGTTGCCGTAGCGCGCCTCCACGGTCTTCAAGCCCAGCCGCTGAATAGCCGCCGAAAAGTCTAAATAGACCGCCAAACCGGTGTTATTGACACCAAAACCGGCATCGCAACGCTCTTTGGCGGCACGGGAAGCCACATCGCGCGGCACCAAGTTGCCAAAAGCGGGGTAGCGACGTTCCAGATAGTAGTCGCGGTCTTCTTCGGGGATGTCCGTCGGCTTCAGAGTGCCTGCCTGAATGGCTTTGGCATCTTTCAATTTTTCCGGCACCCAGATACGCCCATCGTTGCGCAACGATTCGGACATCAGGGTGAGTTTCGACTGAAATTCGCCGTGCACGGGAATACACGTCGGGTGGATTTGCGCGAAAGCCGGATTGGCAAACAGCGCACCCTTGCGGTAGCACTGTATCGCTGCCGAGCCGTTGCTGTTCATTGCGTTGGTGGACAGGAAAAACGTGTTGCCATAGCCTCCGGAGCCGATTACGACGGCGTGAGCGGCGAAGCGTTCGATTTTTCCGGTTGCCAGATTGCGGGCGATGATGCCGCGGGCGCGACCGTCAATCACCACCAAATCCAACATCTCGTAGCGGGTGAAGAGTTTCACCGAGCCTTTTTCCACCTGACGGCTCAAAGCCGAGTAGGCACCGAGAAGCAACTGCTGACCGGTTTGCCCTTTGGCATAAAACGTGCGCGACACCTGCGCGCCACCGAATGAGCGGTTGTCGAGCAAGCCGCCATATTCGCGGGCGAAAGGCACTCCCTGCGCCACACACTGGTCGATGATACTGTTCGACACCTCCGCCAGACGATAGACATTGGCTTCGCGGGCGCGGTAGTCGCCGCCCTTGATGGTGTCGTAAAACAGACGGTAAACCGAGTCGCCATCGTTTTGATAATTTTTCGCGGCATTGATACCGCCCTGAGCGGCAATGGAATGTGCCCGCCGCGGCGAGTCCTGAATACAGAAATTCAGCACATTGAAACCCAACTCGCCCAGCGAAGCGGCAGCCGAAGCTCCCGCCAAGCCGGTGCCCACCACAATCACGTCTAAGCGACGCTTGTTGGCAGGATTCACCAATTTCTGGTGGTCCTTATAATTTGTCCATTTCTCGGCGAGCGGTCCCGCCGGAATTTTTGCTTCTAATTTTGCCATATTTTTTTGTTTTTAAAAATACACACCAATATTATATGTATTAAAATAATGTCATTGTACCGTTGCAGAGGTGTACTGCGCTAAAATAAATCGGGCAGACGGCAAAACCTAACGCGATAATCGTTGCCACGATGTAGGCAATGAAATGCACGCGCTTATACCACGTTTTGTTGTTCCAGCCGAGCGTTTGAAACGCGCTCCACACGCCGTGAGTGAGGTGAAACCACAGTGTCCACAGCCACGCGAGGTAGATGACCACGTAGATGCCCTTTGAAAACAGTTCGATGACCAACCCCGACCCTGCGGCAATGGCATCCGGCGAATGAATCAGTTCGGCGAACTGCATTTTGTACCAGAAATTGCACAGGTGGACAACCAGCCCCAGGAAGATGAGCAGTCCCAGGACGTACATGTTTTTCGCAGCCCATTCCGTTGGCGTTTTGTTGCCGGACGAATAACCTTCCGCCCCGCGCGCCCACTTGTTTTGCAGCGTCAACCATGTGCCATAGAGGATGTGGATTGCAAACCCGCCCGCCAAAGCCAGCGTAGCCACCACCGCATACCAATTGGCACCCAAAAATTCACAAATCATGTCGTAGGCTTCGGTCGAAAAAACCAAAACCAGATTCATGGTCATGTGAAAAAGCAGAAATAGCACGAGGCAAGTCCCCGTGATGCTCATGATGAACTTCCTGCCGATAGAAGAATTAAAAAGCCAATACATATTAAAAAATTGTTTAATTGTTATTTGAATCAGGCTGCAAAGGTATGAAATAATTATGAATTATAAAATAAAAATTGCAATTTTTTTTTTAATTATTTGCACAATTCAAAAATAAACCATTACCTTTGCAAAAAATATGTAAATAAAATTTCTGTTTTGCAATCTAATTATATCCTGCGCGCCCGTGAAAAGTATGAATCCTACGACCCAAGTTGTTGGACGAAAGCCTATTTTGATGATGTGTCTGGGGGATTTAACGTTTATCACAAAAAGCATAAGTTTTCATCAATAGAAGGTGGTGGAAATGCTGAAATAATTGTTGGACAACTGCTTGCAATGCTTGGTAAGCACGTGGAATTTTTGCCGGAAGGTGAAGCAAAAAGTCCTGACATAAGGTTTGATGAGCGAACGTGGGATATTAAGTCAATTGAAAAAGCTAACGAAGAAACGATACGCACCTATATAAAAGATGCCCGAAAGGCTGACAAGGCTATTTTCTATTGGACTACGGGAGATGATAAGTTGGAAACGCTTAAAAATGCCATAGGTCGCAGTGTGGGATACTTCAAAAGTAAAAACGCTTATCAAACGATGCCGGATATTTATTATATGGACAATGGAATACTAAAACTGCTTTGGAGCAAATGAAAAAGAGGCTGTTTTTGCAACCTCTTTTTACTTGACAGATTCGCTCTGTCGGGGCCTGGTGGAGAAAGGGGGAGCAATACGCTCCTCTCTTCCCCCGCAAGCGATTCCGGATTCGAGCCGGCTATCAGACCACTACTAATCGCTCAATTGACACCGCAAAGGTACGACATTTTTTTCAATCCACCAAACATTTTTCAATGTTTCTCTGAAAAATTTGGTAAAATCGTTGAAAATTGTTTTGCCAGTTCAAAAATAAACCATTACCTTTGCAAAAAATATGTAAATAAAATTCTGTTTTGCAATCAAATTATATCCTGCGCGCCCGTGAAAAGTATGAATCCTACGACCCAAGTTGTTGGACGAAAGCCTATTTTGATGATGTGTCTGGTGGATTTAACGTGTATCACAAACTTCATCAATTTTCATCCGTACAAGGTGGCGGCGATGTGGAAAAAACCGTTGGAAAAATGCTCGCCAAATGCAGTGGCAAGCAAGTGGAATTTTTAGCGGAGCAAGGTGATGGGCATGGGATGCCTGATGTTATGTTTGACGAGCAAACATGGGATATAAAATTTGTCAATAATGCAAATGAAAACACCCTGCGGCTTTACATAAAAGATGCACGGAAGGCGGATAATGCAATATTCTATTTTACAAACGACAAATATGACAGTTTGCTCAGTGCGGTTAATCGCGAAGTTGGACACTTGCAAAAATGCAATCGCGTGTCGGAGATGCCAAACATCTATTATATGGATGAAACAGAAGTTTTGTCTTTGCTTTGGCACAAATAATAAAGGAACTATTTGCATAGCCCCTTTAACTGCGTATTCAACCCCCCGCCGGACTGGTAGGGAACGGAAAAGAGCACCTAAGCACTCCCTGCTATCCCTGCAAGCGATTCCGGATTCGAGCCGGCTATCAGACCACTACTAATCGCTCAATTGACACCACAAAGGTACGACATATTTTTCAAACCGCCAAACATTTTTCAATGTTTTTCTGAAAAATTTGGCAAAATCATTGAACATTGTTTTGCCAATTCAAAAATAAACCGTTACCTTTGCAAAAAATATGTAAATAAAAAAAACTGCTTTGCAATCAAATTATGTCCTGTGTGCCCGTGAAAGGTATGACTCCTACGACCCAAGTTGTTGGACGCGAGCCTATTTTGATGATGTGTCCGGCGGATTTAACGTATATCACAACGACCACCAATTTACAAAAACACAAGGTGGAGGTAAGGCTGAAAAACTTGTTGGCTATTTACTCGCCCACTGCAACGGCAAACAAGTTGAATTTTTGGCAGAATTAGGTGTTGAGGTGGACGTACCTGACCTTAAATTTGATGGTCAAACATGGGACATAAAATTCATCGAAAAAGCCAACGAAAACACAATCAGAAAAAGCATCAAAGATGCACGAAAGGCGGATAATGCCCTATTTTATTTTGGTAAAGCAGATAAATACAAGGAATTACGCAGTGCTGTTGACCGTGAAGTTGCTAAATATCAAAAAACGGGAGAGTTACATAAAGTGCCAAATATTTATTATATGGATAAAGGTTTGTTGAAAATGCTTTGGAAAAAGTAAAAGTGGACACTGTTAGGTATCCACTTTATCTTGACAGATTATCGCTCTGTCGGGCAGGTGGAGAAAGCGAGGTAATATACCCCTTCCCCCGCAAGCGATTCCGGATTCGAGCCGGCTATCAGACCACTACTAATCGCTCAATTGACACCACAAAGGTACGACATTTTTTTCAAACCACCAAACATTTTTGAATGTTTTTCTGAAAAATTTGGCAAAATCGTTGAAAATTGTTTTGACAATTCAGAAATAATATTTACCTTTGTCGCGAAAATTAAAAAAATGTCATTGCGGGCTTGACCCGCAATCCCATGAAAGAAGAAAAAATGCAAATGATGAAAAAAGCAATACCGCACTGTCAACAGCATCAACAAGTGGCTTCAACCCCTTGTTCACGCAGATTTACCCCCCCCCCCACCAATTTACTGATAATCAGTAAGTTACAAGCGTTTGTTAAAGTAAAATTTATTAGTTGCAACAGGGCATTTTGCCTTGCTGTGGCTTTTCTATATGTCGTTGCGGGCTTGCTATTCTCCACCGCCTCGCTCCTCGCTCAAACCGATTTTGAGCAGTGGAAAGCGCAGCAGCAAAAGGAGTTTAGCGACTACTCGGCGCAGCAGACTAAGGCTTTCAACGACTACCGCGACAAGGTGAATGCCGAATTTGCTAACTATTTGCGGGCGGAGTGGGAGAGTTTTCGGGCTTCGCAGGGCATCCCTGTCCCTACAAAGCCGAAGCCGGTGGTGCCGCCGACGGCTGACCCCAACCGTGTGCCAAGTGCCGACCCGCTCCCGTTTGGGAAAGTAACGCCTCCGCCAACCGACCCCGTCGTGAAACCACAACCGGTGGCACCTATCCCGCCAACGCCCCATCCAACGCCCTCGAAGCCGCAGTTTGCTTTCGCCTATTATGGCACCAATAGCAAGGTGACTTTGGATGCTTCGCACCGTTTTTCGCTGCGCGATGCTTCGGAAAATAGCGTGGCAGATGCGTGGACTGCCCTGTCGGACAGTCGCTACAATGATATGTTGAACGACTGCCTGACGTTGCGTTCGGAACTCAACCTCAGCGATTGGGGCTATATGGAGATGCTTAAAACGCTGTCGGAGAAGTTTTTGGGCAGACCGTGCAATGAGGCTGTTGTGTTGCAGATGTACATTCTCACGCAGTCGGGCTACAAGGTGCGCATTGCCCGTGCCGGAAATAAATTGACACTACTCGTGCCGTTTCAACAGACTATGTATCAGTACAGTTACATCCCAATCAATGTGCTGAATTACTACGTAATGGACAAATCGCTCAAAGGGCAACAGTTTCAGATGCTCAACCACGAGTTTCCGAAAGAGCAGCAGGCATCGCTGAAAGTTATGCCGCCGCGTTTTCCGCCGGCTGCCACGCCTGCCAAAACATTTGCCTCGGAGCGTTATCCCGATGTGAAAGTAAAAGTTTCTACAAACAAAAATCTCATTGATTTTTACAACAATTATCCCGTAAGCAGCGCGTGGAACCTCTATACGCAGGCTTCGCTGAGCGAACAGGTCAAACAGGCTTTGTACCCCACATTAAAAGCAAAAATCGCAGGCAAAAGAGAAACGGATGCCGCCAATATCCTGCTCAACTTCGTGCAAACGGCTTTTGAGTACAAAACCGATGATGCCCAGTTTGGCTATGAGCGCGCACTGTTTGCCGACGAAACGTTTTTTTACCCCTACAGCGATTGCGAAGACCGCTCCATCTTGTTTGCCGCCCTCGTGCGCGATTTGCTGCATTTGGAGGTCGTTTTGCTGCACTATCCGGGACATTTGGCAACGGCAGTGCAATTTCACGACAACGTGCAAGGCGACTATTTGAACATATCCGGCAAAAAATTCATCGTGTGCGACCCCACTTACATCGCTGTAGATATTGGGAATGCGCAGCCGCAGTTCAAAAATGTGGCTGCGGAAGTGATTAAGTTGAATTAAAAATTACGAATTAAAAATTAAAAATAAAAGACAATGAACAAGAAAGTGATGATTTTGGCTGCTGCGGCGGCGATTGCAGGCGCAATGATTGTGGGCTGCGGGAGTAGTAAGGTGCAACAGCGTGTATCCGAGGAACAAAGAGGGAAAATCAATTCCAACTCTGAGCAATATCGCACGCGGATGAGTACGGAAATGAGATAATTAAGAATTAAAAAATTAATAATTACAAATTTTAAAAATTAAAAGACAATGAAAAGAGCATTTATTTTCGCTGCTACGGCAGTGATTGCAGGCGTAATGATTACGGGCTGCGGGAGTAGTAAACCGGTTGCACAAGCTAAAGGTTCAAAAGTGTTAACAAGCAACATCTGCGAAGAGTTGCAAGAAGAAGCGCCTGTTATACGCGCAGTTGGCAAGGGTTCGCACTTTAAAGAGCAAACCGCCAAAAACATTGCGGAGACGCAGGCACGAGCGGTATTTGCACGAGCCTTGGCTTCAAAAATTAAGACTGCAACTTCTGAAGATGCAGTGGGTTATGACATTTATTCCGGCGATGAAGCCTCGGGCAACTCGGCAAGCGACCAGGGTGCAAAGAGTAACGATTTTGCGCAAAGCATTGCCTCAGAGGTGATTCGCAACGCTGTTGTGATTAAAACCCACAAAGAACTGCGCCCTAACAACATGTACGACATCTGGGTTTGTTTGGAATACAAAGCAGGCGTTTCGGAAATTGCCGCTTCGGTAGCTAAAAAGGTGCAGCAGCGCATCCCCGACGAGGAGAAAATGAAAATGAATTTTGAGTTCGACCAATACCGCAAGCGCGTGGAAGCCGAACTCGAAAAGAGCCGATAGTGATGATTTCCATCCCGTTAGATAAAGTCAAATGACTTTATCTACGGGATAACAACAAAAAAATGAAATAAAATGAAACACGTACAAAAACACATTCTTTTCTGTCTGCTATTGTTTATGGCGGGCAGTGCTTATGCGAAGCAAAAAAATTTCACTCGCGAATATACCTATCAGGCAAGCGAGATGGACAGTAAACTGAGTTCGCGAACAAATGCAACCACTGAAATGCGTAATATCTTGTTGCGTGAGGTGGGGACATTCATCCGTTCTGAACAACAAACATCTGTGCAGGGTAATACCCAAGATTATGCAGAAAAAATAGAAGCCATTACGGCAGGTATTGTAGAAATGAAAGTGCTTGATGAAAAATGGGACGGCACAACCTACTACATAAAAGCCGAGATGACCATTGACCCCGATGATGTGAACAAGCGCATCGCCGAAGTGCTCAATGACAAGCAAAAGACGAAAGAGTTGGAAGATTCTCGCAAAAGAGTGCGGGAAGCAGAATCTGAAAGTGCGAAGTTGAAAAAAGAATTGGAAGCAGTGCAAAAGCAATTGGCGGCGGAAAAGAATGCTCACAATAGAGCATTGGCAGAAAAGCAAAGCAAAACCTTGCAAGCTTCCTACAACAAGCAAGTGGATAAGTTGAGTGCAGAAGAATATTTTACCCAAGGGAACAATGCTTTCAATGCCGGTTTTTATGCTCTTGCTATTGAATACTACCAAAAAGCCCTTGTCATTGACCCAAACTATGCGGATGCATACAACAATATGGGTGCTGTCTACGGTGAACAAAAAAACTATACTCAAGCCATAAGTTGCTTTCAAAAAGTCATAAACATTAATCCAAACAATGCGGAGGCATACGCTGCTATGGCAACTGCCTATAACGCACAAGGCAACTATACCCAAGCCATAAGTTGCTGCCAAAAATCTATTGCCATTAACCCAAATTATGCGTTGGCATACAGAAATCTGGGAAACGCCTACATTAACCAAAAAAACTATCCACAAGCCATAAGTTGCTTTCAAAAAGCCATAAACATTAATCCAAACGATGCGGCGGCATACGGTTATATGGGAGCTGCCTATGGCAGTCAAGGCAACTATACACAAGCCATAAGTTGCCTTCAAAAAGCCGCACGATTGGAGAATGCAGTTGCACAAGAATTTTTAAGAAACAATGGTTATTCGTGGTAAATAGATGAAAATATAAACACATAAAAAATATGAAAGAATTAATTAAAAATCAGGAGATAATCATTGACGACCACAAAAGAGGTAGTCAAGAGGTTAAAAGATGGGACTACACACAGGATGATGTCCATATCGACAAAACAAGGGCAAAAGGCGTTTTGGAAAAACTGTCGAAACATCTTGAATTGGAATGGACAGAAGTATATAATGATGCCAATGGCACAGAGTTTTTTCTTAAATTGGTAGAGATAGGAGAAAATAGCGGTTATGCTAAACGTTCAAAGAAAATTAACAGATAAAAAATAAATAAAATGGACTTGACTTTTAATGATTTGATAAACTTGGGATTTGTTCAAGAAGATGAACACAGATGGATTCTAACAATTGGGAGTAATCACATAACGGCATATATTACCAAGAAAAGTGGTCTTCATGGGATTGAAAGTATTTATGGCATTGATGTTGTTGTGGATGGAACAGTAAAGCGTTTTTTGAATTTGACTTATTTGCATGAATTAGAGCAAGAAATTGCGGAATTGAAAAATATATAAAAACAAAAAAAGAACAAACAAGAAAAAACTCGTGCGTGACTATGCTTGCAAAAAAACGAATGGAAGAATTAGAAAAGAAATTATTATTGGAGATTAAGGGTTTGTTATCGGAGCTGGAGCGAGAGCCAACGAAAACTTGCCAACTGATAGGGAAACAAGTTTATAAAGATAGCCCTTCTGGGGATATGTATTGTGTCAATGCACAATTAATCCTTGGTAAAATTGTTCAATTGAAAAATGAATGTAAGCCTGATTATATTGATGATGCGCTAATAAGTACTTTACGTTGGACATTCGATAATAAAGTGTCCTGTGTAAAAAATGCGACAATAAAACCAAAGGCTACTAATAAATGGAGGTCAAAATTGAAAAGTTATATGTATGATGCAACTCAATATCTAAAAAGAGACATTTATAATGTGATAGATAAAATTAATAAATTAAAATAAAAAAAGTAAAAATGACAAAAGTGAGAATCAAGATTGGAATAATTGGCTATTTGCCATTTGATTTTAATCGAAAAATGATTAGAAAATCTAAGGTTTTTGAAATCATTGGAGAAGTTAAAGAATACCCCATTAATGTGCAATCAGATTTGAAAACATGGGGGTACAGTGATAAAACTTTAGAAAAAGTGGTGCCTCCGCGATGTGATGAGGATTTCTTTATTGGCATAACTTATGTACCCGTTGAAAATGATTATTGTGTGAGAAGATTGAGCAATAATCGAATAGTATTGTCCTACAACGAAATGCACCGGATACTCAAAGAAAACCATATACCTCAAGAAAATTTGCTGTTGAGGGCTTTATATGAATATTCTTTGGTGTATCTTAGAAATTCCAATAAGATACCACAAACAAAAGAAGATGATATTGATGTTCACCATGATACACGAGGTTGTCTTTTTGATATGTATCCAAACTTGTCGGATATAGTCTATTCACTTGCCCCGCCAAAACTCTGTGATGCTTGCGTAACAAAAATACGGAGTGAAGAAGTTCCTGAAACATACATTAAGCAAATACAAAAGGAACTTCCAGAGATTAATAAGAGCAGGTTCTATAGAATTTGGGAATGGGTCAAACAGCGACCTATTTGGTCAATAATTATTTCTGCACTATTCGGAATATCATTAAGCCTAATAGCAACAATCATATATGAACTTTTATTAAAAGGATTTTTTTAATGAAAACAAAAAAACTATTCAAATCAGTGACAGCAACAACAGGATTATGCGTTTTGTTATCTTCTTGCGGCAGTGCTGCATCAGCGTCATCATCGTTTTGTTTTGTATTTAATAATAATAATTTAATATATGGTATTTATGAAAAAGATTTTTTTGTGTTTGGTGTTTGTCGCGTTGAGTGTGGCTAACACGTTAGTGTGTGAGGCCCGTGAGTACGATGGCTATGAGTACCGTTGTTTTGAGGATCTGTCTAATGGACATTGGAGTGTTGAGAGTTATGGCATTTTCTTTTCTCCATTGAAGGGTACTGATGGCTGGTTGTTTCTTTACGTGTACAGTGTACCCTTGGGTATCAGCCATACTTTCACTTTTGCGAGTACTTACACGGAGGATGATGGTACTAATGTATCGCGTTACGATGGTGGAGATGGGAGTTTTCTCATTTTTTCTAGTACGCGGTTTAAGGATGGTGGTTTATTGACTACCATTACTGTGTGCCGCAGAGATGGAGCTTGTCGTACTTTTGGCAGTAGTGAGAAACCTATTAATAGGAGGATTAACGTATGAGATGGATTATTTGTTTGTTGTTGACGTTCAGTGTGAGTGTCAGCGAGGTGAGAGCGGGTGAGTGGTTTGAGGGTATACAGGTGACTTTATACTTTGAAGATCGTAGGTCACCTGACGTGGAGTTGTACATGTATTCCATCAGTGGTAATCTCATCATGGTAGAGTGGTCTTTTCACACTGGCCACACGTACATGGAGTATTACTGGCATGTGAGCTATTCCAAGAACGATGGTGTTGTTGACGAGGCGTGGACTAACGCCACGTATTACTTGATGGCGCGTACTTATGGTGATGGGAGTAGTGGTCGTGTTCGTCTTATTGACAAGAGTAAGGAAGACGGCGTGGTTATTGACTGGGTTCATCGCAAGAAGCCTGCTACGTGCAGGCGTTATTACGATAAGGTTCCCAAAATACCCAAGCGGCCATGACTTGTAACGATCTTGATCTCCTAGGGCAGTTTGAGGATACTCAGACGTATGATCCCTCGGTTGAAGCTGATGTCAAGTTGGTATTAGACCAATTATGTATTTATCGCAAGCGTAGTGCTTGGTAGCAAAGTGGCGTTCGTCTAGTGATTAGGACGACCTGTGGGTGACTGCAGGTAGACATTGGTTTGAATCCTTTACGCCATTCAAGTTTAATTAAATTATTTTTAGTATGAAAACAAATTTTATTCTTTACACTAAATTGTGGGACAAATGCGGGTGTAGATAATTCAGAATAGTATGAAAACAAAAAATGAATATCGGAAATGATACCTAACTTGGCTGAAAGCCAAAATTTTCATAACCGCAGGGCATCGACCTGCGGGAAAGGTGAGCCACGGAACTCCTGCCTGAAAGGCAGGACTGTATTAAAATCCCGCCTTTCAGGCGGTAGTGTGGGTGGTGTCTGGTTCGTCCGCAGGTCGATGACCTGCGGTTATGAAAATCCCGCCCATTCGGGCGACAGGCAAAATATCAGATAATCATATTTAAAAAAGAACTAATTTTGTTCTTGAAATCATAATGCGTTAAATAAAAGTATGAAAGTGACTCTACATATTGACACGGCAGGAACTTTGCCTGCATTGATAGGCGACAGTGAAAAGTATCAAATTACCGATTTAACATTAACCGGCAATTTGAACGGCACGGATATACGCTATATCCGAGAAATGGCGAAAAAATTAGCAACACTCAATTTAGCCGATGCAAAGATTGTTAGTGGTGGTGTTTCTTATGCTGAATGTGAATATGACCATTCACAAAAGTTTTTCACTGACAATGACACTATTTCAGACGGTATGTTTGATGAGTGTGTTGAATTAAGAAGTATTACAATCCCAACAGTGTTACTGCCATTGGCGAGTGTGCTTTTGGGGGCTGCGCAAAATTAAACTGCATTGCAATATCTGATAGCGTTATCGGGACAATTCCAAACAGTGTTGTTAAGATTGAAAAGGATGCTTTTGCGGGTTGTAATGAGTTAAAACAATTTACTGTTTCAGAACAAAATCCTAATTATTCTTCCATAGATGGCATCCTGTTTAATAAAGATAAAACAGTTTTAATCGCTTATCCGAGGGCAAAATTGCTTACAATAGATAAATGCCCGATAGTGCGATTGAGATTGTAGAGTGGTTTAAGAACGTCGGCGTAGCAACAGATATTATTGATATTACAATGATGTCATACCTAATACCCGATAGTGTTACCACTATTGAAAAATATGCTTTTAGTGGTAGCCGTTTAAAAAGTATTACAATTCCCGATAGCGTAACTTCGATTAGACATGGTGCGTTTGAGCATTGTTGGAAATTAGAAATACACAGTAAAAATCCTACACCGCCGGTATGTGATTCTATTTTTGGAGAGATTGATGGAGAGGATGATGCCGATTCTGTCAGATACTTTTACTCATACTGCACATTATACATTCCAAAAGGCTCTTATGCTGCATATAAAGCCGCAGATGGCTGGAAAGATTTTGGTTATATTAATGCAGGAATGTAGCGGGAAGCTACGCCCAGACATCCCCCCGAATGCAAAAATAAATTGCCAAATGCTTGGTGGTGTCACGGCGAACAAGGGATTATTTTTTGAAAAATTGCAAAAACGTTTGCAAATACAAAAAAGAGTTGTACCTTTGCAGAGTGAGACAAAGAATATATATTGACACGTCCATTGTTGGTGGATTTTTTGATAAAATATGGAAACGATTAAAAAAGATTTTGATTGTGTCAAGATGAAAAATGACATTCAGGCAAAAATATATGCCGACACAAAAGATATGAGTTTTGAAGAATACAAAGCCTATCTTGCCTTGCGCTTAAAAAAAAGTCCGTTCAGGGACAGGATAACTCGGCAAAAGGCAAGGCATTTCTCGGCGGCGCAGGCATGGTGATGTGTGGAATGGCAAAAATGAATAAAAAATATGAAAAAACCTCTCATTTTAATTACTAACGACGACGGTGTGGCGGCGCAGGGCATCAGCGCGCTGGTCGAAGGGGTGCGCGCGCTGGGCGACATCGTGGTGGTGGCTCCCTCCGGACCGCGCTCGGGGATGTCGAGTGCCATCACGTCGGAAGAGCCGTTGCGCGCGAATCTCCTCAAAAAAGAGGACGGACTCACTGTGTATAGTTGCTCAGGCACGCCTGTCGATTGCGTGAAGCTGGCTATCAACGAACTGTTGGGGCGCAAACCCGATTTGCTGCTTTCGGGCATCAACCATGGCAGCAATGCCGCCATCTGCGTGATTTATTCGGGCACGATTGGTGCCACGCTGGAAGGCTGCATCTGGGGCGTGCCCTCTGTCGGCATCTCGCTGACCGACCACGAACTGACCTCCGATTTCAGCGAAGCCGTCAAATATGCCAAAACAGTGGCAGAAAAAATCCTGCAAACGGGACTGCCCCACGGCACCTGCCTCAACCTCAACGTGCCTAACATCTACCCCGTCAAAGGGTTACAGGTGTGCACGCAAACCAAAGGCTATTGGAACAAGGAGTTTGAAGTCGCCAAAGACCAGTATGGGCGCACAATCTATTGGATGGGTGGCTACTTCGTGAATGACGAGCCAAACAACCCCCAAAGCGACGAATATGCCCTCGCCCAAGGCTACGCCGCCCTCGTTCCCCTCCAAATAGATATGACTTCCTACGGGTTTTTGGACGAACTGGGCAAGATAATGCAACAATAAATTCATCCACGGTTAAGGCTATGAACAACAAACAGGAAGCGGCATTAGTGCTTCATTCGGGCGGTCAGGACTCCACCACCTGCCTGTTTTGGGCGTTGCAGCACTTCAAGGAGGTGCGCACGCTCTGCATCACGTATGGTCAGCGGCACGCTTTGGAAGTGGAGGTGGCGCAAAAAATAGCGACGGCAGCCGGAGTGCCCTTTCAGGTGCTGGACGCGACGCTGATTAGCAAGTTGGCAGACAATTCGCTCACCAATGCCGCCCTCGCGATGGACGAGGAGAAACCCGCCGATTCGTATCCCAACACCTTTGTGCCCGGACGCAACCTGCTTTTCCTGACCTTCGCCGCCGTCATCGCCCGCTCGCACGGCATACGAAACATCGTTACAGGCGTTTCACAAGCCGATTACAGTGGCTACCCCGACTGCCGAGACACCTTTATCCGCTCTGCCAACACCACGCTAAACCTCGCAATGGACGAACAATTCATCATCCACACCCCCCTCATGTGGCTCACCAAAGCCGAAACATGGGCATTAGCCAACGAACTGGGCGTGCTGGACATCGTAAAAAACAACACCCTCACCTGCTACAACGGCATCCCCGCCGCCGGCTGCGGACACTGCCCCGCCTGCAAACTCCGCCAAGCGGGCTTGGAAGAATATCAACGCGCGCATCTATGAAGCGGCGGTGCGGTGTGCGCCCGCGATTAAGTATTTTTGAATTTTTCGTTTAACGGATGCCGAGTTTATTAAACAGTTGCGTATCAAATCAAATTCGGTGGATGATAGATTGCAAAGTTTAATATAGTCTTTATTTTCTGTTTGATATTGACTGTTTAGCAGATTTTTACTCATTACATCTACTTGCTCGCCGTATATGTATGTGTCAAGTGGGAAAAAGAACGTATTGCATTCTGATATTATTCTCCCTTTTTCAAAATAGTAGCAATTGAAATTAGAACGGGAATCTTCTATACATCCGTGTTTTTTAGGCAAATAGTTGGGGACGTGGTCTTGACTTGTTGGGAGGCTTGCAACAATCAAATCATCGCCGGAACTTCCCAAAACAATAAAATACTTATTTTTCGGTGCATTGCCATTTTTGAAAAAGAATGGAGTAAAATAAAGTATTGAACCGGCAGTGTACATTGATTAGTATTTTAGCGACTCAAACAGTTCCAACGCTTCTTTATTTTCTAAATATCTTTCTGCGGCACACCCTGTGAGATAATAGGTAAAATCTATTTCCTTGTTGGAGTGATTTTTTCTTCCGTTCGTAAAGTCGTCCAACAATTCATTCTCTTTGGCAATAGAATACCATGCCGAATTTTCGGTGTGTGTCAATTCTACTAATTGCGTTGCTGTTTTGCCCCCGAATTTCCGTATCACATCATCAAGCAATTCAAGGTCGTTGTCTGAAAATTCATCATCGCAGAAAGATGATTTTGCACGAATGTAGGTTGCTCCGCTTTCGCTATCTACTTTTGTTATAAACTCATTTAACAAAACGGGTTGATTTTCGTCCGATAAATCAATATAAAAATCTTTTGCAACCGGTCCGGCTTGCCACACTTCAAAGTTGAGCCCAAAAAACGGCTTGTTGTTTTTTATTGCCGAACTCTCTTCTATTAAATAGAGCAACTTGAGCAATTTTGTTTTACTCAAATCGGGTATTCTTTCCAACAAATACACGGCGGTATTACCTATCTTGCTGATTGTGTCTTTTGAGTAATGTTTCATAACCGATTGTTTCTTTTTTGATTGTGCAAAGGTACGGAATATTTTTGAAACACCCAAAAAATGCAAACCATGCGCACAAAGATATTGCGTTTGAATTTGCCATTAGTGAAATTAAATCAAATCGCTATTCAGCAAATGCACGTGCTGCAAGGCGTGGGAAAACCGAAAAATGCTCCAACCAAAATAATTGCGTACCCCCCAAATTCGCCGCAACGCGGAACACCTCGCCAAACAAGGCAATCCCCTAATCAAGGGTTTGGAATTACCGTAACACTGACATTAAAGCTCACCGTAAACCCATTGTTCTGGTCGCGTAGCGTTACCGTGGCGGTATAGGTTCCTGCCAGAAGTCCGATTTTGGGATATATCGTAAAGGTCTGGTCCGAGTAGCTCGTGAGAGTGCCGATATCGAAGTCGCCGGTCACAGCACTTTTGCTCGCTCCTGAAATGGTAAAAGCATCGGGGTTAGCCCCGGAAAGAGACATTCTTACGTCCACCTCCCGAACACCCCAATTCTCAACTCGCACCGATTTGACTTGATCTACGAATTCCAAAAACTCAAGCGTATACCCCTCAGGCAGCTGCATGAAACGGAGGTCTGCATAGTTCAGGACAAGGGCCTTGCTTACCGTAAAACTGATATCAAAGCTCGTCGTAAGCCCATTGGTGAAGTCTCTTACCTCTACCGTGGCGTAATAGGTTCCTGCCGAAAGTCCGAGTTTGGGACGCACCGCAACGTTTTCGCGGTTGCCTGCCGCGATACTGGGGAGCGTTGTTCTTGAAAGGGTAAAAGCATTGGGGTTAGCCCCGGAAAGAGAAATTGTTAATTCTCCCGTCGGCAGACCGACCCCCCTATTGTGAACGTACATTCCTTCGCTTGAAGCATCCACATTCGCCTGCAAATACCCCTCATACTGCTCCATGAGAGTGAGGTAGGAAGTTTGCCACTCTATTTTAGGGGACGGGTCCGGGAGTACCGTAAAGCTCGCCGTAAAGATTTTCGCAAGCCCTT
>BNTR01000002.1 GCA_025996755.1 Bacteroidia bacterium | reverse complement strand
TTTCATCGAGCCTGCCGAGGTGGTGGAAGCCAACAACAAGATTCGCGAACTGGAAAGCGAGGAAAGGCGCGAAATCATCCGCCTCCTGACGCAATTCACCGACAAAATTCGCCCGCTGACACCGGAAATCCGCGAATCCTACCAGTTTCTGGCACAAATCGACTTCATCCGCGCCAAAGCACTGTTCGCCCTAAGCATCAACGCCACCTTGCCGACGGTAGAAAATCAGCCGCTTATCGACTGGATTCACGCCATTCACCCCCTGCTGCTGCTTTCGCACCGCAAACAGGGCAAGCCGGTGGTGCCGCTGGATTTGGAGCTGGGTAAGGGGTATAAGGTAGAGGGTGAAAGGTATGGGGTAGAGGGTGAAAGGCTTCTCATCATCTCCGGACCCAACGCCGGCGGCAAATCGGTGCTCTTGAAGACCGTTGGGCTGCTGCAATATATGCTGCAATCGGGGTTGCTGATTCCGGTGGACGAGCGCTCCAAAGTAGGCATTTTCAAGGATATTTTCCTGGATATTGGCGACGAGCAGTCTATCGAGAATGATTTGAGCACCTACAGTTCGCACTTGACGAATATGAAGGTGATGGTCAAAAACGTGTCTGCCCACTCGCTGCTGCTGATTGACGAATTTGGCGGCGGCACCGAGCCGCAGATTGGGGGAGCCATCGCTGAGGCTCTTCTGCACCGTTTCAACGACAAGGGCAGTTTTGGCATTATCACCACGCACTATCAAAACCTCAAATCGTTTGCCGAAAACCACGCGGGGGTGGTCAATGGCGCGATGCTCTACGACCGCCACGAGATGCAGCCGCTTTTTCGCCTTTCCATCGGCAACCCCGGCAGCTCGTTTGCCATCGAAATAGCCCGCAAAATAGGCTTGCCCGAAGACGTGATTGCCGAAGCCTCCGACATCGTGGGGCAGGATTACGTCGCGATGGACAAATACCTCCAAGACATCGTCCGCGACAAACGATACTGGGAAAACAAGCGGCAAAAAATCCACCAGCAGGAAAAACACCTCGAAGAACTGACCGAACGCTACACCGCCAAATTCGACAAGGTAGAAACCCAACGCAAAGAAATCATCGCCCAAGCCCAAGCAGAAGCCGAAAAACTCCTCGCCGAAGCCAACGCCACCATCGAAAAAACCATCCGCGAAATCAAAGAGGCGCAGGCAGAGAAGGAACGGACGAAGGCGGCAAGGCAAAATTTGAACGAAGTTAGGTTGAAGGTAAAAGGTGAAGGGTTAAAGGTAGAAGGTGAAAGGTTAAAGGTTAAAGGTGAAAGACCCTCTACCTTCCACCCTTCACCCTCCACCCTCCACCCTATACCCTCCACCCTGCCTCCTGCACCCATCGCCGTTGGCGACACCGTCCGCATCCGCGGGCAGCAAACGGCAGGCGAAGTGTTGGAAATTCAGGGCAAAAACGCCGTAGTAGCCTTCGGCGCACTAAAAACGACAAGCAAAATCAGCCAATTGGAAAAAACCAGCCGCAGCCGGCTAAAAAAGGAGTCATCCCGCCCGCAAATCATACTTGCCAACAGTGCCGACACGCTGTCTGCCAAAAAACAAAATTTCAGTATGGAATTGGACTTGCGCGGAATGCGAGCCGACGAAGCCCTGCAAGCCCTGATGTATTACCTCGACGACGCAATCCAATGCAATGCAGGGCGCGTCCGCATCCTGCACGGCACCGGCACCGGTGCGTTGCGCCAAATCACCCGCGACTACCTCCACACCGCCGCAGGCGTTGCCAATTATCAGGACGAGCACGTGCAATTGGGCGGGGCAGGCGTGACGGTGGTGGAATTGGCGTGATTTATTTCAAATCGAAGTCGCAATGGTCAATCAAAATATCTTTTGCATGATTTCCCATGCGATACAGATACACTTGAATGCCCTCTTTTCTAACAAACTTTATTGGTGCAACAAAATCAGAATCACCGGCAATAAGCACCACTTTATCGACCGTATGCTTCATTGCCATCCAAGCCATATCTAATCCAACTTTCATGTCCACACTTTTTTGTCGGAAATCGGGCTTCCAATGACCGGGTTTATGCAAGTCTTGTTTCCAGCCGATAAATGACAATTCGCCTTTCCTTACTGCGAATTTATCTTCTTTGGTGATGGATGCCAAGAATTTGGTTTTTGTACAATATGCGGCGGTTTTTGAATAATCAATCTCATTTTTTCCCGTATGGTCCTTAATTATTTTGCCAAACGGGGCACAATCGTAATAGAAAACGCGAAACAAAATATCTTTCGTATCACCATTTGTTTTTGCGCGAACTAAGTCCATCACATCATTTACCGTCTTCACAACATCGGCACATGTTGGCTCTTTCTTGTTTGCCCTCATAAATCGTTGCCAAAAGAAACCACCATCAATCAAAACAGAAACTTTAGTAATCATAATGTTAAGTAAATTAATCAGTTGAACAATCAAGCCACCCCTATTGAGAGTGGCTCAAAGACCGACCTATCGGCATCGGATAAATATTACCAGCCTACTGGCATCGGATTCAAAATTTAGATGTCTTATTCGTAAGACGAGTGCAAAGTTACAACATTATTTTCAATCCACCAAACATTTTCGCATTTTTTTTCAAATTTTCTCCCATTCGGTGGTGGAATTGGCGTGATTTATTTGCTTAGCGCATTCAGCCTCTCTCTAACCATCTGCTTGGCTTCCTCATTGCCCATTCGGTAGGCAACGTTCAGCATCACTTCCAAAGCTAACTTGTTATTTCCATCCATCATAATTACTTTGTTTAGGAGGTGCCATGCCGTATTTAAATCATTCTGTTGTGCATAGACTATGGCGACAAGCAATAACCCCTCGACAGAGTGAGGGTAGATTTTCCTGACTGTATTGCCCACGGACATAGCATTTGCAAGGTCACCTTTGCTGCAATAAAGCATTCCCAAGCAACAGAGTGCGCTGATGTCGTTTTTGTGGAAGTCCAACCAATAGTTTGTCAAGTCCATAGCTAAATCTATATCCGCAGGCTTCCCTATCGCTAAGCCGATTTGAATCAAATCGTACAGAGCCTGTTCATCAAAAGCATCGTATTCCAATGCTTTTACGAGTTGTGCCCGTGCTTCGTCAAAATTGCCCTGTTGAAACGCTATATGCCCGTAGTAGGATGAGCGGTCTTCGCGCTTCAGCACAAGCCCTATCGGCACGCCATCGACCATGACCTGATGCACTGTGTTTTTGGGTGGATACGCCTCTTTGAGTAGTCCCAAATGATGGACTCCGGCAATCGAATAGAACGCATAGTCCCAATCGGCGGTGTTGAGCTTATTCCAACGCACATAGTTGAGAGCAAAATTGGCTGTGTCTTTTCGGAAGTAATAATCTGACTGATGCCATGTCGCAACCAGCGTTTTGCGCGTTGGGTCAGGTGCACCATTTTTTGCCACATCAGCCAATATCCACTCCGCCGCCTCACGCTTGGAATTGTCCAAAACGTCCAGGTCATAGTTGCCGTAAGCACCCTTCACGCCACCCACAAACCGGTTGAAATAGACAGCCTCGTAGGGGTGATTTTTTATTGTAAAAATCAGCGGGTCAAACAGCAAAATAACCGGCAGGACGGTGAACGCAATTTTTAACTTTTTGTTTTTTGCCCAATTTACCAAAAAATTAAAACCCAATGCCGCTGCTACCAGCAGTGTAGGGTAAACAAACGTCACGTGTCGCCAACCGCCGTAAACGATGGCTCTGGTGTACGCAATCCAAAAAATGGGAAAGGCAAAACAAAACAGCAGCACGAATGTCCAAAAGTAGCCTTTCGGTTGCCGCCGCGCCGTAAATAGTTGTACCCCCCCCCCCTATCAAGACGGCTACAGGGGAGGATATGCAGATATTTTTGATGATGTAATACCAAGGCAAATCTTCCGAATACAACAACTTTCCCTCAAAAACCTGAGAAAAACTACCCTGATAATGAAAAACTCCTTTGAGCGAGGCAGCGATATTGTTCAGCGGGTCTTGCAAGGCAAATGACCACAGAACGAACATCACCACCAGCATTATGCCGAGTGCAACCGCCGCCTGCACAAAGATTTTTTTCAGGATAATTCTGTTTTCCTTGGAAAAATACTGTTTGGGCGGATTGATTGTTAAATAGTGAACCAGCACAAACAATCCGAAATAGGGGATAAGCAGAAACCCGCCGGGGCGTATGCCAATCGCCGCCCCGGTCATCACACCTAATTTGAAAACGGTCTTCACCGTCGGCTTCGGAAACTCTTTGATAAACCACGCGATATAATAAATAGCCCCAACTATACAGGCAGCAAAGGGCAAATCTTTGGAATTATTAAACGAATGCCCGACGATGTGCGGAGAGAAAAAAATCAGTAGCAGAGCCAGACTTCCCGCTCGCCAGCCGCCAATTAGCCATGCGAGCAGCCCCACAAACAGCATCAGAAATGCCCCTGCGAAGGCATTGCACACGTGGCGCGCCGTCATATAGTCGTCGATACCAAATGTTTGGGTAATAAATGTGGTGAAAGTATCGAAGGCATACCCCTGCGGATTAACAACATAACCTGTAGTGGACTTGCCGAAAGAAGAGGTGTAATATTCATAGAGCAACAGCGATTGGGGCACTCGCCAAGGCTCCTCATCGCGCGAATTGCCGGCATCAAGGCTCATCAGCGGCATCGCCACGAATATGATTGCTACAATGGCAATAAATACCCATTTCCACCACGATTGCTCGCTTACTTGCCCGATTGCATCTGTGTTTTTTTCTGTCTTCATATCCATTTCATTTATTCCGTTTTTTTCTCAATCTTATCTTCCGCTATCTCGAAAGAATTTCTATACATGGTGTAGTCGTCCATGTTGCTGTTCGACTTGAAGCCGTAGGCGGTTGTGAGGTCGCCGTTGCGGGTGATTTTGATGAAGGAGTCGGTGTAGATGGCTTCGTGCGAGTCGGGTGGGGCGAGGCGATTCCAATAGAGTTCGGAGGTCTCGAAGCGGTCGCCTGCCGGATTTTGTATGTCCACGTTGCCAATCAGGCGGAAGAGGTCTCTGTTGCGGTAGTAATAGGCGGTGTCGGCTTTCACGCTGCTCACGATTTGGAGCGATTCGTTGAACCGCTCCATATAGAAGCCCTCCGGAAAGAGGGTGTAGTCGGCATAGTCGTCCCACACTTTGGCGGTGAGGCGGTAGCGCGTGATGCCGGAGTCGGAAATCAGCGACACGATGTCCTCGGCGTGCGTGAGGGGCTTTTCCACCACGTTCACGTCCACCGTCGCCAGCTTGCTTTTGGGCTGACACGCACCGGTCAGCAAGCAGCATCCCAGCAGCAGGATTACAGCATTTTGCGTTTTCTGAACCACAATTCGTTGAATGTATAACTGACTGTAAATTTCACATAATATTCGTTAATCATCCCACTGACTTTGGGACGGAGCATTTCGCCCCCCACCGCGAAGTTGAGATACGAGCGGCGGTCGAGCATCGGGATGCCTACGCCGATGGAAACGCCGTATTCGTCATAACCGCTGCCGTTCGCTGTTTCAAAATACGAGCCGCTGTAATATGCTCCCGCACGGTAGTGCAGTGTGTGGATATATTCGCCGCCGAGGTTGATTTTCAGGCGGTTGGTGAGTGTGTCTGTCTTGCCGCCAAATTGGGCACTTGCCCAATTTTGGAAAGTCAGGTCTGCGCCAATGGTGTATTCGTTGTATTTGTGATAGGTCGCGCCGATGCCGAATGTTGAAGGCATCTGAAACTGTTGATTGAGGTCGCCCGTGTAGTCGGGTGTTATATCTGTGTTACTGTATAGTATGTCCGACTTGCTGTAGCGAGAGTTCAAATTCATTTGTGGCGTGAAAACGGCACCAATCACCACCTCTGTGTTGTTGCTCAGCGGGTGGCGGTATTGCAATCCGAAATTGAGGCTCAATCCGCTTGCGTGCAGGGAGTCGTTCCAAATGCGGCGGTCACTAATTGAATTGAACGACAAGGTACGTGAGCGGGTAATGTCGCCAAACATGTAGCCGATTTTCACGCCGGCAGAGAGGCGGTTAAATTCGTAGGCGATGTTGCCGTAAAACTTACTCATCCCGCCCGAGCCTTCGTATTGTTCGTAGGTGGTGGTGCCGGGTACAGACGAAGTTTCATTCCTGCCGTGTTTGTAGCCCACATAGGAAACCGGCTCAATGCCTGCGCCGATGCCGATTTTTTTAGACACGGGAAACTGTACGGCGATGTATTCCAACCCCGCATTCCACCGCATATTCTTGTTGCCGTTGTCGTCAAAAAAGCCCACCTGCCCTCTCAGCCCGAAGTCGAGCATAAAAGTCATCGAATCGACCGCCGAAAACGCCGCCGGATTGAGCGGGTTAATGTTTTTGGGATTGCGCAAGCCGTAGCCGATGCCGCCCATCCCACGCTGGGAGGCGACGCTGGGGTCTGCCAACTGCCCATAGCCGTAGCGCGTGTAGGACGAGTTGGTGTTAGCACTTTGCGCGCAGATTACCGGGCAGTAAGCCGCCGTCAGTAAACACGCCACGAGTATTCGCTTGAATGTATTCATTGTTTTTATTTTAAAATAACTCATTTCTGAAAATTTAATATTGCGTTAAGTCCTTTTGGGACTAAGTTTTCGTCTGCAAAGGTGCGATTTTTTAATTTGTTTTCAAAATAAAAAGCGGAGCCTCCTGTTAAAAATGTCAAAACAGCCGCATTTTTTTGCTGTTCGTCGATGTAAGCGTCCAATTCGCGGACGATTCCGCCCACTACGCCCGCGCGAATCGCCGTCGCGGTGTCGTAGCCAAACGCAGGCAATGCTCCTTCTGTGTCCACCAGCGGCAACCGCTCGGTGTAGGCGTGCAAAGCCTTGAATCGCAAATCGGGTCCGGGCGAGATGTTTCCACCCTTGTAAACGCCCTCGGAGGTTACAAAATCAATCGTAATCGCCGTTCCAATGTCGATGACCAGCAGATTGGCATTCGGATGCTGCGCTTGGGCACCCACCGCCGCCGCCACGCGGTCCATCCCCAATGTCTGCGGCGTTTGATAGTCAATCGCCAGAGGCAAAGGCAGTTGCGGTGTCAAAGTGAAAAAATGCTTTACCCTTTTCGACAGTAATTCCGAAAGCCAAGCCTCGTCTTTTTTGACCGAACACAAAATTCCCGCATCCACGCTAAGACCGTCCAAAACCCCAAGCAAGCCCTTCTCAGTCAATTCATTAACAGGAAAAGACCTCACAAGCCTGTTCTTCTCAAACAGCGCGATTTTGCACGACGAATTGCCAATGTCAATGGTGATATTCATTTTTCGTTTGCCACTCTTCTTTTGACGAGTGCAAAGGTAGTGAAAAATATTCACATAGTTACTTTTTCACTAATGTTTCATATAAAACATAATCTGGTGATAAGGTATTCTTAGCATATCAGAAGAAATTATAAGAGTAAAATTGCTAAAATAGGGTTTAATCAAATTCGAATAGCCTTCTTCTGTCCGCACATATTTTCCTCTGTCCATATCAAGAAACCATTTTGCAATTTTATGTTGTACCCCCCCCCCCCATTAGGTATATTCCATCCAGGGTTCTAAATTCTCCATCGCTTTTTAGAACATTTTTGGCTGCCGAAACGCAATGTTTTACCTCTTCGTCAGTCAAATGATGCAACACACCGTGCATGATAATCAAATCATATTTATTATTTTCTTCCAAGCCATGCTTAAAATAGTCATTAACATCGGCGCATACGAAATGAATATTATCATACCCTTTCCATCTGCTTTCCGCTTGTTGGATATAGTCTTCGCTCAGGTCGAATCCATAGTATTCCGTGTCTAAGAAACGGAACGCATTATTGCCGGGTCCACACCCAATATCCAAAACTCGCATCCCCTTTTTATG
The DNA here is from genome assembly GCA_025996755.1 of Bacteroidia bacterium. Classification (GTDB taxonomy): domain Bacteria; phylum Bacteroidota; class Bacteroidia; order Bacteroidales; family Azobacteroidaceae; genus Azobacteroides. The sequence goes on along the minus strand of BNTR01000002.1, from coordinate 46,850 downwards.
CGCAAAGAACCGAATGCACTCACTATGTTTTTCTTTGTTTATCAATTTTTGCCAAAGCTCATACATAGTCCCACTGTTTAAAATCACGTCACGTATCATATTTATTTTAAATTTATTTTCTCATTGACGATATACTCCGGGCGACCCTTTACTTCATCAAAAAGAGTACCGATGTATGTTCCAAGTATGCCAATAGTGAGAAGTTGCACACCACCAAAAAATATGATGAGTGCAGCGGTGGACGTAAAACCGGTAATCACAAAATCCTCAAGAAACACTCGGGCAATCAAAATCAAAAGCATATATAGCAGTCCTAACAAGACACTAAAACAACCTAAAGTGGTTGCTACGGTCAATGGCTTTTTAGAAAAACCGACAATCCCCGTTGATGCTAAATGTAATAGTTTTGCGAAAGGATATTTTGTCTCTCCTGCAAATCGTCCTTCCCGGTCGTAGTAGAAAGGAAGTTGTTTGAAGCCCATCCAATATATCAATCCTCTAATGTATTTATTCTTTTCACTCAGGCTATTGAAGCGGTCAATCACTTTTCTGTCCACAATTCTGAAATCGCCGGTGTCAACGGGAATGTTGGTATCAGACAATTTGTTTAGTAAGCGGTAAAAGGTTTTGATAGCAAAAAGCCTCCAAGCAGGTTCGCCATCGCGTTTTTTACGGACGGCATAAACCACATTTGCCTTCTCGGCTTGCATCAGTGCCAACATATCAGGAATCACTTTGGGCGGGTCTTGCAAATCACCGTCAATGGTTACGGCAACATCTCCTGAGCAATTATTCAAACCGGCTGTTAGCGCACATTGATGACCAAAATTGCGAGAAAACTAAGTATTTTAACCATTTTATCTGTTTTCGACAAATCGGTCAAAATCTGCAAAGTATTATCGGCACTGCCGTCATTCACAAACAGCAGCTCATAATCGTGAGGCAACTTTTTCATCACGTCGGTAAGTTGCCTGTAAGTTTCAACAATGACTGCTTCTTCGTTGAAGCAAGGGACTATTACAGAAATCAGCATAAATAATATTATTCGTAATAAACGGGTGCAAAGGTACGAAATAATTATGAGATATTTTTAATTGAAAATTAAAAAATTTGAGTTTTTTTGACGGGTCGCGTCATATCAAGCGTAGCGAAACATCTCACCTCTGCGAGGCGGCACTTTGAAACAGCCCCTCGTTCGGCGTGGGCAAACGAGGAAGGCATTTTATTCAGCCTTTATTAGCATCTAATCGCGTGGCAAATGGCTGATTTGCTCCGCAGTAAGTTCTGTGGCGGATGCAATCAACTCCATAGCCACCCCCGACTCATTTAACTTCTTCGCCACAGCAAGAACACCCTCTTGGCGACCTCGTTGCATAGCATAATCAGCGCATCTGCGCACATCTGCATACTCTAAAATACTCTTGTTGTAAGTTTCCATATCTTCTTTTGTCAATTTGTTAATATGCGCTGCCTTAAACAGCATCTCAAACACTCTGCCTTGCACTTCAACCGGTCGAGAAGCCAACGTCGCCATGTTTTTTAGACAATATAGCCAACGGTCGGCGTTCGTTTCTAATTGTTCAATCGTCTTTTTGAATTTCGGCAATATCACGTACACGAAATTCAACTTGTCGGAAAACCGCTCTCCATTCTTGTCGCGCACCAAATGGGCACGCTCTATATAATCATCGCCGTCAAAACAGTCAAAATTCAGTATTCCGACAAAATAGACAGCCTTCAAATCAAACTTCCAATTCCCTCTTTCTGCCTGCTTGCGAAGCGGAAATGCTGCATAAAACCAAAATACGGCTCCCGCGCGTTCTGCATCTCTACGATGAAATGCTCGCCACGTTCATTCGTGCAATAGATGTCAAACACTGCCTTTCGGTCTTCTTCTTCCGCTCCCAACTGCTCCGTTGGGAGGTAGCTAATGTCGGTGATGCACCCTTCTTCCTTGATGATTTCATTTAAGAAATCAATCAACAACTCCTTGTTGTGTTCGGTTCCGAATAATTTTTTGAACCCGAAATCCGTCAGCGGATTGATGTAAGTTGCCTGTAACCCGATTTTCATAAATTAAAAATTAAAATTCTTGGTATATTTAATCGTTCTGACTAAATAATCGCTGCAAAGGTACGAAATAATTATGAGATATTTTTAATTCGTAATTGAAAAAAATATTCGTACCTTTGCCATCATGTTAAAGCATTTGGATTGGGGGCTTATCCCCTACGGGCAGGCTTATGAGCAGCAGCAGGCTCTTTTTGCGGAGGCTTTGCGGCAGAAGTCGGCGGGGGAGGCGGTGCAAAATACGGTGGTTTTTTGTGAGCATCCGCCCGTTTTTACGTTGGGGAAGCACGGTTTGGCATCCAATTTGCTTGCTTCGGAGGCGGCTTTGGCGGTGCGGGGCATTGAGGTGTTTGCGATTGACCGTGGCGGCGACATCACCTGCCACTGTCCCGGGCAGTTGGTGGTTTATCCGATTATCGACTTGGAGGTGTTTCACATCGGGCTGAAGACCTACATTCACCGCTTGGAGGAGGCGATTATTCGCGTGCTCGCGGTGTTTGGGATTTGCGGCGAGCGATTGGACGGCGCAACGGGCGTGTGGCTCGACAGAGACGACCCGCGGCGGGCGCGAAAAATCGCGGCGATTGGCGTGCGGTGCAGTCGCTACATTACGATGCACGGCTTGGCGTTGAATGTGAACACCGATTTGGGTTATTTCAAACTGATTAACCCTTGCGGGTTTGTGGATAAGGGCGTTACCTCGATGCAGCAGGAATTGGGGCGCGAGGTGGATATGGACGCGGTAAAAAGGCTGTTTGATGAATATTGGACATTTGACATTTGAGAGTTATCCCGTGTTTTTGGCACCGATGGAGGACGTGACGGATATTGGTTTCAGGCTGCTGTGTAAGCAGTTTGGCGCGGATATGGTTTATACCGAATTTATTTCGAGCGACGCGCTGATTCGGCATATCAGCAAGACGGAGAGCAAGTTGGAGGTGTCGGACGAGGAACGTCCCGTGGCGGTGCAGATTTATGGCAAGGAAGTGGAGGCGATGGTGCGCGCGGCGCAGATTTGCGAGGAGGCACAGCCCGATGTCATCGACCTGAATTTCGGCTGTCCGGTCAAGAAAGTCGCCGGCAAGGGTGCCGGCTCGGGGATGTTGCGCACGCCCGACAAGTTGTTGGAAATCACGGCGGCGGTGGTCAAGGCGGTGAACGTGCCGGTGACGGTCAAAACGCGCTTGGGGTGGGATGCCGACAATCAAATTATCGTCGATTTGGCGGAGCGATTGCAGGATTGCGGCATCGCCGCGCTCACTGTTCACGGACGCACGCGCGCTCAGATGTATGCCGGCGAAGCCGACTGGACGCTGATTGGCGCGGTCAAAAACAACCCGCGGATGCACATCCCCATCATCGGCAACGGCGACATCAATTCGCCCGAACGGGCAAGGCAGGCTTTCGACCGCTACGGCGTGGATGCGGTGATGGTGGGGCGCGGCAGCATCGGCGCACCGTGGATTTTTCAGGAGATGAAGCACTATCTCAACACCGGCGAAATGCCCGAAAAGCAGCCGTTTGATTACTATTTGTCGGTCTTGAAGCAACAAATCTGCCAAAGTGTCGAACGCTTAGACGAGCGGCGCGGCATCTTGCACAGCCGCCGACATATCGCTGCAAGCCCACTTTTCAAGGGCATCCCCGACTTCAAACCCACCCGCATAGCGATGCTCCGTGCTGCCACAAAGGAAGAATTATTCGGAATAATGGAACAAATTTATGCCAAGCAACCATTTTTAACATTAAATTAAAGATTTTTATAGAAAAAAATTTGGCAAACCCACAAAAAGCCCCTACCTTTGCACGTAGTTTTTTCATAATAGTATTAGATTTTAAGGTTAATAAGATGGATTAGGGAATTTGTGAAAATTCCCTTTTTCATTACCTTAACCTGACGGCTATGCCCTTAGTGGAGGGTGCCAAAAAAAATTATATTGGACTTTTACCCGGTGAAATAGCTATAAGTCCAAGTGCTTTTGCTGCTTCAAGTTGCCTCTGATCATAAGTGATGAATAAATTTACAGCACAATACTGGGCAGTTGCTAAATGAATGGCATCAAGAGAACGCAGAAACTCGTTACCGTTTGGGAGCATAATTCCGGCATTATGAAAAATATCATCAGTGGCTGAGATTAGCATCACATTTTCAAGCCCCGCAGAGATGGACGACTGCGTTATCCCCGCACGGTGTGCAGCACGGCGACACTCTGTTTCCAGCAAATTACTGGAACATATAGTATCTGATATGCTTGATTGTTTAAGAAAATTGCGCAGAAAATCTGAAAGTTCCTCTTCAAAGAACACCTTCAAAAACGCTGATGAATCAATATAATACAACATAGTTCATTAAAATCGCTCCTCACGGAGTTCCTGTAAAATATCCAAAGAACTACACCCTGATGGCGCTTTTATGCGAGGAATTTCATCCCAGGGGATTTTAGGAATGGTCGGTTTGATAATCCGCAACTCCACCTTTGTACCCCGCCAATTGTTTGGCAAGGCAACTTCATCAATCAACAAATCATTGTCAATTACTCTGTTTAATACTGCTACACTCATATTGTCATCTCCTTTTGTCATACAGACATCAAATATTTTTTTTTGCAAAGGTACTGCATTTTTTCTAATTTACCAATTATTTTGCTACTTTCGCCGAAATTTTAATTAAATGGTATGAAAGTTTTTGTAAGTCCCTGCATCATGCAAGGCTAAAGCCTTGCGATTAACTCCAGCGTAGGCTCTGCCTACGCTGAATGGGGTATATATTTTTATGAATAAAAAAACAGGCTCAACTTTTGAAGTTAAGCCTGCCTTTTTTAATGCAATTTTTAATTATTACTTAAAACTCGTCGAAATACCACTTCATCCCGCTGGGTTCTGTGGTTGTATATTCCCCATTCGTTTCCGACCCGGTCATATAGACTTTGTTCCATCCTTGTTTCGCAAAAACATTAAATGTTATACTCGCGTCTCCTTGTGAAAATGAGCCGGTTATGTTAACATCTTTATCAACATATACGAAATTGACTCCACCACCTGTAGAGCTATACTCAAAAATACCAACTATGCGGTCATCTTGATACGCACGAATGCGACAATCAACCATTTTTGCATCGGCAGGGCTTACAGTTATGCCGGGCGCGTCAAAGCCATCCTTGACGAGTCTAAGATAACCGCCCAGTCCAGTTGTTGGCAAAGTGAGCGAAAAACTACCACCCTGGTACGTTCCGGTCGCAATAACATCCTGACTCTCAACCACTGCCTTTACAGCATTAACTATTTCGTCACTTGGCGGGTTTTGCACAGTCGCCTGAATCGTACCATCAAAATTGCTGTCTCCGTCGCCGCTGCTGTACTCGTTGAAAGCCCACGTCAGCCCGCCGGGGTCTGTGGTTGTGTATCCTTTTTTCGAGCCTCCTTTGATTTCATACAATTTGTTCCATCCTGTTTTCAAAGAAACGTTATATTTATAGTCCTCATCTGAGCCGGTTATGCTAACATCTCTATCAACATACATGAAGGTGGTTTTAATCTGACTGGTACCCTTTCCGGAACCATGCCCAAATACACCAACTTGACTTCCATCTTTATACGCAGAAATGGAGACAAAACCACTCATTTTTGCCTTGTCATCGCTTACAGTTAAGCTGGAGGGCATATCTTCAGCAATGACGTAGAGACAGTAGTCCGGTAAAGTTGGCAGAAAAGTGAGCTCTAAACTACCATCCTTGTACGTTCCTGTCCCAGCTTCATACATGGCATAGGCACTACCACCATTATACATCATCTCTATCTTTACAGCATCAACTTTTTCGTTGCTTGGCGGGTTTTGCACAGTCTCCTGAATCGTACCGTCAAAACTGCTGTCACTGCTTTTCACACCATCATCATCTTCGCTGCATCCGGCGAAACTCACACTTGCCACTGCTAAAAGAGCGGCTGTTCTAAACACATTTTTCTTTTTCATACATTTTTTATTTTTTAAATTTATAATATAATTATTCATATCCTTCAATTCATATATGCACACCAAAAAAGCCACGCCAAGGTATTAACCTTGACATGGCTGATGAAACTCTCCTAACTCGCTGATAATCAGTGAATTGGTGGGGGGGGGGTACGCATATTTTTTATATTCTTATTCATTCTGTTTTTTTTCGGGTGCAAAGGTAAACATTATTTTTGGAACTGCCAAATTTTTTTCACAGTGGTTAATTTTTTTTTGAGGTGCTATTTTTAGCCTCGCAGAGGCGAAATGTGCATAACCGTGGGTGAAGCGAAGCGAAACCTACGGTATAGACGCACTCCCCCTCCTCCCAAAGTCCCGCAGGGACGGCACTTTATTAACCGTAGGCTTCAGCCTACGGACAGCCCTGCATACACACAACCTTCACCCCGCAGGGGTGACACTTGATAGTGCCGTCCCTGCGGGACTATGGGAGGGGGGAGGCGCCTCTCCGTAGGCTGAAGCCTACGGTTAATAAAGTGCCGTCCCTGCGGGACTTTGGGAGAGAGAAGGTGCCCTGCCGTAGGCTGGAAGCCTACGGTTAATAAAGTGCCGTCCCCTGCGGGACTAAGGGGGGGTGTCGCCCACCTATGCCGTAGGTTGCGCTTCGCTCCACCCACGGTTATGCACATTCTGTCCCTGCGGGACAGGGAGCGAGAGCTAAGTGGTATGATTGCGGATAATCATTAAAAATTTTTCACTCCATCAAAAAATGCAGGCGATTTTGCAGATTCACCTCTGCCATGCCGCCGTCTACGTCCAGATACAGCAGGTTCATTTCGGGGTAGAATTTTTTTAGGCGCTTTTCGATGCCGCGGGCTACTATGTGGTTGGCGATGCAGCCGAAGGGTTGGATGCAGACTACTTTGTTGATGCCGCTGCGGGCGTAGCAGGCTATTTCGGCGGGGATTGACCAGCCTTCGCCGAACTGGTTGGAGAGGGTCAGGATTTCGGCGGCATATTCGGCTTTGGCATAGACCGATTCTACGGGGTGGTGGAAGCGGTAGTTTTGCATTATTTTCTCTACTTTTTTGATGCGTATGTTGACGTATTTCCAAAAAGCGGGGTTGAGCGAGCGTTGCATCAGGGTGTTTTTCTTGATGCCGTTTTTGATGTTTTCCCGCGAATTGACGAAATATTGCATCACGAAGTCGAGGAACGGCGGGGTTGCCACTTCCATTCCCTTGGAGCGCAGCCAGTTGGTGATGTATGCCTGCCCATAGTTGTTGTACTTCACATAAATTTCGCCAATCAGCCCGATGGGCGTAAACTGCTTGTTGCTCACGGCGATAGCATTGAACTCTTCAACCGCCTGTTTAAGAAGACGTCGCAACTCCTTGCAATCTTTTTGCTTCACGGCTGCCACGCCCCTGTCCATATAGGAATCGAACAGTTGCTGCGTTTCGCCTTTTTTCTTCTCGCGGATGATGGTCGAACTGTACATCTGCTGCAAGGCATCGGCATATAAGATGGTGTAGATGAATATGTTAGCAAGTTTCAATGCCGGAAATTTGAATGCGCTCTGCTCGTTTTGATACACCGTGCCCGTTGCCAGCACCAGCACCGGAATGTCGGAGAAGCCCGCATTCTGCAAGCCGGCTTTTATCTGTGCCACGTAGTTGGTGGCGCGGCATTGACCGCCCGTTTGGGTAATTGAGACGACGATATTCTCCAAGTCGTATTCGCCTGACTGCAAGGCGGTGATGATGTCGCCCAATATCAGGGTGGAGGGGTAGCAGACCTCGTTGTGTCCGTATTTCAAGCCCGCCTCCGCAGTGGCTTTCGACGTTTTGGGCAAGTTCACAAATTTGTAGCCCGCCAGCTCGGCGATGGCGGGGATGAAGGGCGACAAAAAGTCGGCAAACCAGGGCGCGAGTATCGTCTTCTGCTTGTCTTCTTTGCCAAACCCCTTGCTGTAGCCTTTATACGGCGTGCTGTCTTTCGTAATATCGGTGCTCAATTTCAGCGACTCAATCAACGACCGCAACCGCAGGCGGATAGACCCCGGACTTGCGATTTCGTCGATCCGCAGCACGGTGTGATTTTTCCCCGCTTGCCGCAAAATCTCGCCCGTTTCGTTCATAAAAAACGAATCGGGACCGCAGCCAAAGGAATTGAGTTGGATAAGTTGCACGTTCTGCGGCAGTTTTGCCACCTCCATCGCCGCCTGAATCACGCGGTCGGGATACGACCATTGCGAAACGAGGTTCAACTCGTCGAAACCGCTGCTTTCTTCCGAGCGGAACACATCATCTGTGAGCACCTGCACGCCGAGGTCGGACAGGATTTGTCCCACTTTCTGATGCGTCAGCGGGTCGGCGTGATAGGGTCGTCCGGCAACGATGAAAACCAGCTCGTTTGCCTTCACATACGTGTCGAGCAGCGTCTTTTGGTTCTTCTGCAACTGCTCATTCACCCTGTCCAATTCATTTATAGCCTTTTCAAATGCAACATTAAAGGTTTTTTTCGCAATTCCGAGCGACTTCAGATAGTCGCGGCAGCCCTTTTTGAGTGTCTTGTTGTCGTGAAACGTGATGACCGGCTTGTCGAACGGGATGCCGTATTTTTCCTCCACCTCCATCGAGCTGCGAATCACATCGGGATAGCCGCTCACGACGGGGCAGTTAAACGAATTGGTCGAGTGTTTCAACTCCTTCCGGTCTTTCACCACCATCGGATAGAAGATGCGGCTGACGCGCTGCTCCACCAGCGACAGGATATGCCCGTGCACCAGCTTCGCCGGAAAACAGATATTGTCGGACATCACATTGCCCACGCCCTTCTGATAGAGCGGGATGGTGGATTCGGGCGAAAGTACCACCTCAAAGCCGCATTCGGCAAAGAGCGTGCGCCAAAAGGGGTAGTTTTCAAACATGTTTAGCACGCGGGGGATGCCTATGGAGGGTAAAGGGTGTGGGGTGGAGGGTAAAGGGTCTTTTACCTTGTACCTTTCACCTTGTACCTCGAAAAGGATTTTATTCTTCCACTCAAAGGCGTTATACCCTTTCGTTGGGGCTGTTGCTTCATTGAAAAACACCTTTTCGCACTTGTTGCCGGCGTAACTTGTGTTGCCGTTGTCGAATTGGAAGCGCAGGACGGCGCACTGATTGGTGCAGCCTTTGCATTGCAGTTCCTTTGTTTGGATATGTTCGGCGTCCGGCAACTGCTCCGTGCCGGTGAATGCTGTGGTGTGCGGGTGGGCTTTCCACATCCGTTGGGCGTAGAGAGCCGCGCCCAGTGCACCCATCAATTCGGGGTGGTCGGTGGAACTGATTGATTTGCCCGACAGCAGTTCGAGTGCCCGATAGACCGCGTCGTTGCGGAACGTGCCGCCCTGCACCACTATATGGTCGCCCAACACATTCAGATTGGCTATTTTCAGCACCTTGAACAGGCAGTTTTTGACTACGGAATAGGCTAATCCGGCGGCGATATCGCCCAGCGCGGCATTCTCCCGCAGCGATTGCTTCACTTTGGAGTTCATAAACACCGTGCAGCGCGAGCCTAAATCGCTCGGATATTTTGCCATACACGCCGCCTGGGTAAATTCGGGCAGCGAGAGGTTCATCGTGGCGGCAAAATTTTGCAGAAACGAGCCGCACCCCGAAGAGCAAGCCTCGTTGAGTTCGATGTTGGAAATCACGCCCTGACGGGTGAAAATCGACTTCATATCCTGACCGCCGATGTCGAGCACAAACGACACGTCGGGGTCTACATACTGCGCGCCGGAGAGGTGCGCCATCGTTTCGACGATGCCAAAATCGAGGTTGAGTGCCGATTTTATCAAGTCTTCGCCATAGCCGGTGGCAGCAGAAGCCACAAACCGGGCGGTGATTTTTTTCTCCGCCGCCTCTTTCTGAAAGGCGCGCAAGCCCTCCACCACTTTTTGCAGGGGGTTGCCCTTGTTGCTTGCATAGTAGTTGTAAACGATATTGGAATCTTCGTCCGTAATCACGATTTTGGTGGTCGTGGAGCCGGAGTCGATGCCGAGGAAGCAGTTGATGGTCTGTCCGGCTGTCGGTTCGATGCGTTTCAGATGCTTTATTTTGCGGTTTTGCTGCCACAGGCGATAGTCCGTTTCGTCGGCAAAGAGGGCGGGGAGGATGTCTTTGCGCTCGCTGCTGTTCGCCGCTATTTTTTGGATGAGTGGGGGCAAATCCTGCACGGTTTGTTCATCGGGATGATAGAGCGCACTGCCCCACGCGGGGAAAAACGCGCTGTTTTCGGGCAATATCCAATGCTCCTTTTCAATTTTTAGCGCATCCTGAAAAGCGTCGCGCAGGGCGGGCAAAAAAGTGAGCGGACCGCCGATGCAAATCACGTCCGGCTTAATCTCATTGCCCCGCGCCAAGGCGGTGATGCTTTGCAATGCCACCGCGTGGAGAATCGACATCGCAATGTCGGGCGCGGGAATATTGCGCGAGATGAGATTTTGAATATCCGTTTTGGCAAACACGCCGCAGCGGCTTGCCACGGGATAAATCTTTTCGTATTGCGCGGCTTTCTTGCCGAGTTCATCGACCGAGATATTCATCAAATCCGCCATTTGGTCGATAAAAGCCCCCGTGCCGCCGGCGCAACTGCCGTTCATACGAATATCCGGCTGCTTCTGCGGCTCAAAAAACACCATCTTGGCATCTTCGCCGCCCAAATCAATCAGCGTATGCGTCTGCGGATAGGCAGAGCGAATCACCTCAATCGCGGCGACAACCTCCTGTATGAAAGGAATGCCGGTGCGCTCGGCAATGCCCATCCCCGCCGAGCCGGTGATATTGACCGTAAACTCAGTGTCGGGAAACTGCTGCACCACCGCATTCAGTTCATCGGTCAAAACCTTATTGACATCAGCCTTATGCCGCTTATAAACCTTGTAAATAATCTCATTTACACCATTCAAAATAACCAGCTTCAATGTAGTGGAGCCAATGTCTATCCCAATTCTGTAAGTATTTTTTGTTTTCATACGCCTAATTCCATCGTGAGCACAAAGGTACACAATTTTTTGGATATATCAAAATAATTTGTACTTTTGCGTTCAGTTATGACGATTACTGAATTGCAGGATAAATGGCAACACAACGCTGAATTTTACAAAACCGTGGAAGTTGGCAGTGGCGTACACGAATTTGTAAAAGATTTTTTTACGAGTTCAGATTTGTTGCGCCTGACGAGCACGCCTAAAAAAACGGGCAAATTCGGCACTTTTGTCCACGACACGGAGGCAGGCGAGCGGGGCAGACCCGATTTTGTGATTTATGCCGCCGATGATGTGACCATTCCTGTTGAGGTGAAGTGCTTTGGGCGCATTGAAGAAGGGAAAAACCAACTTTTTCGCTATCAACTTGACGTTGCAAAGCAATACAGCAAGCAGTTTGGTATTCTGACAGATGGCAACGAGTGGCGTTTCTATCGGGCGGGGCAATACAGACGCTTTTATTTGAGTGAGTTGCTCGAAAAGCCAAACGATTTTTTGATTTTTTGGAATGATTACACGAAACCTGAAAATTACTATGTTGGAATTTTCAATCCCGAAGGACAATCAAATCTTTTTGAGGAAAAATTGAACTTAAACATTGCCGAAAATCGTTCCCTGTTTTTTGAGGATACCACGCGACTGATTAGCAAATTCAGAGTGAAACTTAAAACTATTGGCGTACTCACTTTATTGACTGAAAAACAAGAGGTTGAGACGGCATATTCCTATCTAATTCAATTTATACTTTACAAAGTTTTGGTAGATAGCGGTTTTAAAAAGTTTATTTCCGAATATAAAAAAATGATTAGAATAATTAAAAAATCTATCCTTGACAGTGATTTTTACAATGTAATTGTGCGAGACATCAAGGACATTTCGGAATACATTTCAAAAAATATCTATAAACCGTTTGCCGATGAACAATCGTCTATAAATCAAAAACTTGCCGATGTTTTGAAACGCGATTTAACGATTGATGAGATTGCGCCTTGGCTTGATATTATTGTTTTTATCAATAAATATGATTTTGGAAATCTGCGCAACGAAATTTTTGGCTTTATTTATGAAAACTATCTGAAAGATTTGTACCAAAACGAAAATCGCGGGCAATATTTTACCGACCCCGATGTTGTCAATTTTATGCTCGAAGAACTTGATTATACGCCCGAAACAATACGCAAAAATCCGGATAAAATCTCATTGATTGATTCCGCTTGCGGAGCCGGAACATTTCTGTATAGTGCTGTTGATGCTATTTTGGAAAGTTTAGATGCACAATTTACAAAAGAACAGGCGCAAAAAACGGAACAATTAATAACCAACAACATTTTTGGGTTGGATATAGAAGAATTTCCGCTTTATCTTGCCGAAATGAGTATTTTGATGCGACTTTTGCCTTTGATTATCAATGATGATTATGAAAATCCGATTGACAAAAAAATTAAAGTTTTCAAAACCAAAGACAGTATTTCAGAGTTTCTCGATGCAGAAATTGGTGTTGTAAATCCCGAAATTGATTACCCTTCATTATTTTTAAAGACTGATTTGGGTTATCCGTCTTTTATGCGCGACAACAAAAACTTGCAAGAAATGATAGAATCTATGCAAGGGCAAAACGGCGAAAGAATGCGTTTTGATTTCGTGGTTGGAAATCCGCCGTATATATCTTACAATGATTGCTGTAGACAGAAAATTTCTTTTATTTCCAAAATCAATAGAGTGATAATTTTTGTCCGTAATTTTGGAAATAAAAGAAATTTTCTGTCTACAGCAATCATTGTAAGATATATACGGCGGATTTCCAACCACGAAATCAAAACGGCGAAAGAATGCGTTTTGATTTCGTGGTTGGAAATCCGCCGTATATATCTTACAATGATTGCTGTAGACAGAAAATTTCTTTTATTTCCAAAATTACGGACAAAAATTATCACTCTATTGATTTTGGAAATGTTTATGGAGTAAATATGCACAGCGTTCCGGATAAACCCAAAAAATATGCTCCCAAACCAAACTTGTGGGCGTTCTTTGTGGCGTTGAGTTTGGCATTACTAAAAAATGGCGGGAAAATGTGCTATATTATTCCTCAAACCCTACTTACAGAAACAGATTATGATGTTTTGCGCTATCATTTATCAAAATTTACAACGATTGAAAAATTGATTACTTTTGGCGGTAAAATGTTCATTGGCAGAGGATTAAAAGAAAACAAGCCTGTTGCAACTTCATCATTGATTATTGTTATAAAAAAGCAGACACCCGACATTAATCACAAAACTAAAATTATGCAATACAAACCCTATCTTGCAGTGTCTGAAGAAGAAAAGTTTAAAAAATATTTACACAGTCCCAAAAACAGGCAAGAAAAATATATTTTGCAGAAAGAACTTTGCAAAAATTTTGAAAATTGGAATTTTATCAATCACGATAAGGACGTTGTAGCATTTTTTAATTTATACAAGCAAAATTCCATAGATTTGTCAATTTATTACAATCATATATTGGCAAAAACAGAATTTGGCGATGTGTTTTATTTTGATGCAGGATTTACTCTTGATAAAAGTAAATACTCTGACGCAGAACTTGAAAACGCCTACAAATTAGTTTATATTGACAATAATAAATATTTGCTGAAAAATTATCATTACTATCCCAAAACAGAAAAAATTCTTGTTCCACAAGGCAGTCAGGGCTTAAAATGTTTAGACAAAAAGTATAAAATTGTATGGCGGAAAACTTTTGCAGAAAAAACAAAATTTAACTTCTGTGAGTTGTCTGATATAATATTGGATACCGGTTTGCAGTTCATTTCTTCCGACAATAAAAGCGAAATTTTGTTTTTGCTTGCATTGTTAAATTCTAAAACAAATACATTCCTTCTTGATAAAATGTTGAAATTGGCACACGAGCAAAAAGGCATTTTTATTGTTATCAAACGGCTGAAAAATTTCGTTCGCATCCCCAAAATCACTCCTGAAAATCAGCATCTCAAAGCAAAAATAATTGAATTGACACAAAATTTGCTTGATTTGGAGAATGTAAAATTGGATGATTTGGTAGATTTTTCAGGTTTAATGGTGCAAAAGTTTGAAAATGTCCAGGCAGTGGGCACTCATTTGATTGTAACCTTTAATGGAAAGGACTATAAACTGCCAATCAAAGAAAAAGCAGAATTTGTAAATAAACTTATTTCCGAAAAATATTATGACAACTCATTGAATTTCAATGTAAAAAATGTAACACTACAAGAACTCAAAAACCTCGAAGCCATTGATTTTGAAGAGCAGGAAGAACTGAAAACGCAGATTGACGATTTGATTTCGGTGCTTTATTTCGGCAGATGAATATCTCTCCGTATTATTTTTTCTTCGGAAACCACCCCTTCCGCACCCGTTCCCGCTGCTGAAACAACTCAATAATGCTCCAAAAGGACGAAAAGGCGAACACGCCGAGCAGCGATGAATAAAACACCTCGTGCACCAGCATCGCAGCCACCAACCCGCCAATGCCCATCAGCAAAAACACCCACCAGCACTTCACCCCAAAATGATACTCACTTTTAATCACAATCGGGTGAAACACCCCAATTATCAAAAAAGTGAACAACCCAATCAACAACCCCGTCAAATTATGCGCACCAACAAATTCAATCATCACCATCCAAATAAAGGGAAATCTTTCATCATCGCATTCACCTGCTTGGCAACTTTCTCGATGATTGCGGCGTTTTCGACATTATTCAGCACGGTGTCAATCAAATCGACCACGTCGGGCATTTGATTTTCTTTCAATCCGCGTGTGGTGATGGCGGGCGTTCCGAAGCGCAAACCGGAGGTTTGGAAGGGCGAGCGGCTGTCGAACGGCACCATATTTTTGTTCGCCGTGATGTCGGCTTTCACGAGTGCCAATTCCGCCAGTTTGCCGGTCAGATCGGGGAATTTTGAGCGCAAATCCACCAGCATCAGGTGGTTGTCTGTGCCGCCCGACACGATGGTATAGCCTTTGTCAGTCAATGCTTTAGCCATCGCAGCGGCGTTTTTCTTCACCTGCGTTTGGTAGGTGATGTATTCGGGCTGCAATGCCTCGTTGAAAGCGACCGCTTTGGCGGCGATGATGTGCTCCAGCGGACCGCCCTGAGTGCCCGGAAACACGGCGGAGTCCAGCAATGCCGACATCATTTTGACTTCGCCCTTCGGGGTGGTTTTGCCCCACGGATTCGGAAAATCTTTGCCAATCAGGATAACGCCTCCGCGCGGTCCGCGCAGGGTTTTGTGGGTGGTTGAAGTAACGATATGCGCATGTTGCACCGGATTTTTCAGCAGTCCCGCGGCAATCAGTCCTGCCGGATGCGCCATGTCCACCATGAAGATTGCACCGATTTCATCGGCAATTTGGCGAATTTTGGCGTAATCCCATTCGCGCGAATAGGCGGAAGCTCCGCCGATGATTAACTTCGGTCGCTCGCGGTGTGCCACCTCTGCCAACTGTGTGTAATCGACCAAGCCGGTGGCTTCCTGCACATTGTATTCCAATGCGGTGTAGTTTAAGCCGGAGAAATTCACGGGCGAGCCGTGGCTGAGGTGTCCGCCGTGCGAAAGATTCAGTCCGAGAAACTTGTCGCCCGGATTGAGGCACGCCAAAAAGACTGCCATATTGGCTTGTGCGCCCGAATGCGGTTGCACATTTGCCCATTCGGCTTTGAAAAGCAGTTTTAGACGGTCGATAGCCAACTGCTCCACCTCGTCCACCACCTGACAGCCGCCGTAATAGCGTTTGCCCGGATAGCCCTCGGCATATTTGTTGGTCAATACCGAGCCGGCAGCCTCCCGCACCTCATCGCTCACAAAGTTCTCAGACGCAATCAGTTCGATGCCTTGAGTTTGGCGTCGCTTCTCGTCGTCAATCAATTGAAAAATCAAATCGTCCCTTTTCATCGCTGTTTATGTTTTATGTGTTTAAACAAATTTGCCGCAAAGGTAGTGAAAAAAACTCATAATTCATAATTATTTTGTACCTTTGCCGAGTTGTAAATAAAAATTGAGTGTTATGAGAGATTTACCGATAGGAACGCAGTCGTTTGAGGTCTTGCGGAGCAACGATTTTTTGTATGTGGATAAGACGGAGGATATTCTCCATTTAGTGACCAAAAACAGGGTCGTTTTTTTCTCGCGCCCGCGCCGTTTTGGGAAGTCGCTGCTTGTGAGCACGATGGAAGAACTTTTCAAGGGCAATAGAGCCTTGTTTGAGGGGCTTTATATCTGCGACAAGTGGGATTGGACGCAGCAATATCCGGTGATTCGGATTGATTGGACCGACATTAAGCATCAAACGGCGGAAGAGATAGAACGGGATATGTCAACCGTTCTGAAGCAAAAGGCTGATTTGTGTGGGATAACCCTTGTTTCGGAGTATGCCGACAGCCTCTTTTCCGAACTGATTGCAGCATTGCATCGCAAAACAAAAAAAAGAGTGGTGGTGCTCATTGACGAATACGACAGCCCGATATTGGAGGCGATTGGGCAGCCCGAAGCAGAGCGTATCCGCAACTTTCTTCAGGGTTTTTATCGCCGCCTGAAAGCCAATGATGAGCATCTGCAATTTGTTTTTCTGACCGGCATCACGAAAGTGGCAAAATTGTCGATATTCTCAGTCCTCAACAATCTCAACGACATCACGCTGAATGCTCAATACGCTTCTATCTGCGGCTATACCCAACAGGAATTGGAAAATGTCTTTTCAGACCATATCGCAAAGGCAATGCTCTGCTTGGAGATGACAAAAGAAGGGTTGTTGCAAAACATTCGTAAGTGGTATGATGGCTATACATGGGATGGCAAAACGGCGGTTTACAATCCGTTTTCTACCTTGCTGTTTTTCAACAATAGCGCATTTTCCGGCTATTGGTACAGTACCGGTTCCTCAACATTTTTGGCGGAGCGGCTCAAAAAACGGAATATCACCAATATGGTATTGGAGCCTGTCATTGTTGGGTCGAGCGCATTCGACAGTTGCGACACGGACAACATCGGCGACATTCCCCTGCTGTTTCAAACCGGCTATTTGACCGTCAAGGAGAGAAAACTGACGGGCGGCATACCGTCATATACGCTTGGTGTCCCTAATTTGGAAGTCAGAGAGGCGTTGATGGAGCATTTGTTGATTGCCTACACGCAATTTTCGCAGGTGCAGTTGAAAACACTTGCCGCCGATATAGCGCAAAATTTTTCTGACTGTGATTCCGAAGGCTTGCAAAACAACCTGCGGCAACTCTTCGCCGGCGTTGCCTACACCTTGCTCCCTGCGGACAACGAAGCCTATTATCACACCATCTATCAGATATTGATGACCCTGCTGGGCTTCGAGATTCAAAGCGACCGAATGACCAATCGCGGGCGGATGGATGCCGTGGTGCTGAAGCCCGGGCTGGCAGTGGTGACAGAAATAAAATATCACGCCAAGAGAAAACCGGCGGTTTTGCTAAAACAAGCCATCGCCCAAATCCACGAAAAACGCTATTACGAGCCATTTCTCGACCGAAAAGTTATTCTGCTGGGGCTGGCGTTCAGTGGGAAAGAGGTGAGTTGCCGATTTGATGTGCATCCCACCAAATAGTTACTTCTTTTTTTGCACACTCCAGCCAAATTTCCCGATGAAATCGCCCATTCCGTAATACCCGCCGTGCGAATAGACGAGCAGTTGGGCTTTTGCCATTTCGAAGGCTCCCGTCGCGGGGTTGATAAACTTCTCGTCTGCCAGAATATTCACGACCTCCGCGATAAACATATCGTGCGAGCCGAGCGGGAGGATTTCTTTCACGCGGCATTCGATGCTTAGGGGCGATTCCACGATGTAGGGTGCCTGCACAATCGTTGATTTGCCCGCAGAAAGTCCCATTTCATCGAACTTGTTGTAATCTTTTCCCGAGCGCACGCCGCACCAGTCCGTTGCCCGCGCCAATTTTTCGGTCGTCAGGTTGAGCACAAACTCCCTGTTCTTTTTGAGAATGGCGTGGGAGTGCCGCTCCGGGCGCACGGAGATGTAGCACAGCGCAGGGTCTGAGCAAATAGTGCCCACCCAGGCAACCGTCAGGATGTTGTGTTCCGACACCTCGCTGCCCACGCTCACCATGATGGCGGGGAGCGGATAAATCAGCGTGCCGGGCTTCCAATTTTGTTTCATAGGGGCAAAGGTACAAAAAATTGGCGGAAATTATGAAAATATTTGTTCAAACATTTGGAAATTAAAAAAATAGTGTTTAACTTTGTGGTGCGAATTGCGACGAATGCAATTGGCAAAAGACTGATTAATAATTTAAAAATTTAATTTTTATGAAACAAAAGTTAAGTAATTTCAGTACAGCGATGCTCTTAGCCGCCACCATGCTGTTTGCAGGGGGGGGGGGTACAGCCCGTACACGCTGAGTCGCCACAGGATGCAAAGATTGCCCTGTCCGGCGTTGTTAGTGATGCCGATGGACCCATCATCGGCGCGAGTGTCATCGAAAAGGGCAATCCTTCTAATGGAGTTGCCACCGATGTGGATGGAAAATACACCCTGCGGGTGTCTGCCAACGCCACATTGCAAGTATCTTATCTGGGTTATTCCACCCAGGACGTGTCTGTCAACGGCAGAACGAGTATCAACATCACCTTAGCGGAAGACTCCAAATCACTTGAAGAAGTGGTGGTGGTCGGCTACGGCACGCAGAAGAAAGAAAATCTGACCGGTGCGGTAGTCTCTGTGGATACGAAGGTGCTCGAAAGCCGTCCGATTGCGGATGTGGGGCGCAGTTTGCAAGGTGCCGTTTCGGGGCTTAACATCGTGATTCCCGATGGCGAAGTGGGGTCAGACCCCATCTTCAAAATCCGCGGGCAGATTGCATCTATTAGTGGGACTTCCAATCCTTTAATCTTGCTGGACAATGTGGAAATCCCCAGCATTCAGGTGGTCAATCCCGACGACATCGAATCTATCTCGGTGTTGAAGGATGCGGCTGCATCCTCTATTTATGGTGCCAAGGCGGCTTTTGGCGTGGTTTTGATTACCACCAAAAAGGGAACTAAAAACGACAAAACCACCGTTACCTATTCCAACAACTTTTCATGGTCGAAAGTTGCCAAAGACATTAATATGGCAACCATAGACGGGGTGGAATATTCCGTATTGGCAATGGAACGCATAGATCGCACCAAAGACGGTGATTTTTGGTCTTTTAGCCGTGAAAGTTACGAAAGGTCGAAGGCTTGGATTCAAAAATACGGAAATTCCGTAGGACCCAATGACCCTGTAGTATTTGGTAGAGACTGGTATGTGGATGGCACTAATAAAATGGGCGTTCGCACGTATAATGCTTACGACTACATGATTGACGAATGGACTCCGACCCAGACACATAATTTGTCTATAAATGGCTCTGCGGGCGGTGGCAAAACGAAATACAACATCGGATTGGGTTATTTTGACCAGGACGGTTTGTTGAAAACGGCAAAAAAGGATAATTTCCAACGCTACAATGCAACGGTGAAAGTAAGTAGCGACATCAACAAATACGTTACAGTGAGAGGTGGAATGCTTTATTCACAACGGACAAAAAGCTATCCGTGGGCTACCTTCAATGACCATTACAATGAATGGGCAACCATTTACCGATGGGGACCTCTACATGCTTTCGGAACCGACCAGCACGGAAATCCTATTCGTAGTGCGGCATTTGAAGCAGGAGCCGCCAATACTGCTACACGACAAACCAATTACACTAATGTGAATTTGGGTGCTACAATCAATATCACCAAAAATTGGACGTTGGATGCTGATTACACATTTGCCAATAATGAATATCTGCTTGAAAAGCCGGGAACGCACTATACTGCCGCTAATGACTGGGTGGCAGCTGTGCCTTGGACAGGTGCAGACGGCAACCAAGTGTATGTGAATGAAAACGGAGATGTGGTTTCTCCCGGTGCCGCCGGTGCTATCCCCGGTCATCAACTGTCTTATTACACATACGCCGGACCAGGCTCGGGGGTGGATGAAATTTGGAGGGAATTGTCAAACAATGCACAACACACAACGAACGTGTACACCACCTATAATTTGACTCTCAATGATATGAATCATTTCAAATTCATGGCCGGTATGAACGTTGTTGAGTCAAAATCAGTGAGTGTATCGTTAGATAAAAGTAATTTGTTGGATATTAACAATCCTCAGTTTGATTTGGCTACCGACATTTATCTTCCGGTTACGGGAGGTAAAACATACTGGGAGGCTACACAAGGCTATTTCGGGCGTATCAACTACGATTATGCACAAAAATATCTTTTGGAAGCCAATTTGCGTTACGATGGGTCTTCAAAATTTCCGAGGATTCCGGTTGACTTGAAGTGGCGTTGGTTCCCGTCATTCTCCGCCGGTTGGCGTGCAAGTGAAGAATCATTCATGCAAGCGTTGCAACCCGCACTGAATACTTTGAAATTCAGAGGTTCATGGGGTACCATCGGTGACCAATCAATACCAACATCATCAAGTTTGTATGTGCCTACGATTAGTTCTTCCACGACAGGATGGCTTAATGGCTCAAATCGAGTGAATGCCTACACCACCCCTCCGGCTGTGGATGGAAGCATTACCTGGCAAGATATTGAAACGCTGGATTTTGGTGTGGATGCACGTTTCCTGAACAGCGAATTGGGTGTGACGTTTGATTGGTATAACCGCTATACTCGCAATATGCTTACGCCGGGTATCGAATTGCCCTATACCTTCGGAACATCTGCGCCGATAGGTAATTATGGTGAACTGAAAACGGAGGGTTGGGAAATTGCAATTGACTTCAATCACCGATTTTCCAATGGCTTAGGTATCACCGCAATGGCGACCCTTTCGGATGCGGTTTCTTTTATCACCGGCTATCCTGAGGCGGCTGCTAAAACCATCTCAGAGGCTCGTGATATGCGTGCTTCGACCTATTACAAGGGTAAACGCTACGGTGATATTTGGGGCTACCAAACCGACCGTTTGTATCAAAAAGACGATTTTGAATATAACCCGGACGGCACTCTTCAAACCATTGTGGTTGATGGTACAACGATGAACAAACTGAAAGGAGATAATCCTGTATATCAAACTTTTTTACAAAACTCATCTAATTTTATGTTTGGTCCCGGCGACGTGAAATATAAAAATTTGGATGATGATGACAGGATTACTAACGGTAGCGGCACGGAAGATGACCCCGGCGATATGCGCGTGATTGGTAATTTCACACCTCGCTACGAATATGGTTTTCGCGTGGGTGCCGATTATAAAGGGGTCGATTTCTCCGCTTTCTTCCAAGGAATTGGCAGCCGCCAAATTTGGGGCGATGGTTGTTTGGTTATTCCCGGCTATAATACAACAAATGGTGCCATGTCCCAAGCAATTGCAGGGGATTTTTGGCGGGAAGACCGCATCGGGGCGTTCTATCCGCGACCGTTTAACCTTGGTGTCAATGGTGGAGAAGCCACCTATTTGAGGAATAATACCCACATCCAAGACAGGTATTTGTTGGATATGTCCTACTTACGCCTTAAAAACGTGACGTTGGGTTACACGCTTCCTGCCGATTTGCTTAGAAAAGTTTACATCAGCAATGCACGTGTGTATATGTCTATGGAAAACATTATTACATGGGACCATCTCAACGGTTTGCCTGTCGACCCTGAAGTAATCAGCGGAAATTCCATGTATAGTTCAACCATTTCAGGGTATGGACGAACGGGAGTAGGTGCCCCGATGTTCAAGAATGTGTCGTTTGGTATTCAATTAACTTTCTAAAAAATATAGATATGAAAACAATAAATATAATGAAGCAAACAGTTGGCGCATTGGCGTTGCTGTCCGTGATTTTTCTGTCGGCATCATGCTCAGACGACCTGTTAGACCGTCAGCAGCAAAATGCCCTTGATGATGAAACCTACTGGACTCAAGAAAGTAATCTCCGTTTATTTGCCACTGAGTTTTATCCACAATTTTTTGTGGGTTACAACACCAGTTGGACTATGGACTACACTTTCAGAGGATATATGTTTAGCGATGATGTAGTATATGCAGGACCTCAAGACCTCTTTGAGGTATCAGTGCTTGATGCGCTGGGAAGTGGCAATAATACCGCAAGTACGTCCGGTGCTCCGACAGCTCCGGCATGGAGAGGCAATCAGTGGGCTGGACCTACCTGGTATTTTGGATGGATACGAAAAGCCAATCTGATGGAAAATCGTATCGAAACGCGGATGCAAAGCATACTTACGCCGGAGCAATCCAACCATTGGACAGCAGTTGCCCGTTTCTTCAAAGCATTGGACTATTGCCGCTTAGTAAGTGTGTTTGGCGATGTGCCCCACTTTGAAAAAGAGTTCACTTCGGCAGAAAAGGACATCATGTACAAAGACCGTACGCCGCGTGGCGAAGTCATGGACAAAGTGTATGATGACTTTAAATACGTGATGTCAAATATGCGTACAGCCGATGGCAGCCAGACTCTGAACAAATATATAGCGGCAGCATTCATCTCTCGCTGGATGTTGTTTGAAGGCACTTGGCAAAAATACCATAACAATGACAATACACGCGCGCAAAAATACCTTGAGTTTGCCGTAGAAGCATCCGATTTCTTGATGTCTTCTGCCAAGTATGCCATTGATGCAGATTTTCACACCTTGTTTGGCTCCGAAAATTTGGCGACCAACAAAGAGTGTATTCTGTATCGTCATTACGAAAATGGTCTGGTAATGCACTGCATAGCTTCATATAATCAAGTTTATATTGATGAAGGTCAGCCACGGGCGGCAAACCTGGATTTAGTAAAAGCGTTCATCTGTAATGATGGTGAAGTTTACCAAAATTCATCAGTGGCTAATGCCGGTGAATTTGATATTGCCAACTTGGTACAAACGCGTGACCCGCGTTTCGAAGCCTCTTTCCTTGATAGACCGACCGTAAAAGCCGCCGCATTGCTGTTTACGGATAAATTTATAGACAGAGCAGGTGCCAATGCAACGCCTCCTATTCCTACCAAATACACAGCCACGAACAATGTTACTGATGCTCCGGTAATCCGCTACGGCGAAATCCTCTTGAACTGGGTTGAAGCCAAAGCAGAGCTGGCAACCGTAGGCGGCTCGGCAGTAACGCAAGGCGACATTGACAAATCAATCAACGTCCTGCGCGACCGTCCGTTAGATGCAGAGGCAACCGGCAAAGGCGTGGTCAAAACCGCTCCGATGAGTTTGACGGCATTGCCAGACGACCCCGCACGCGATGCCGATGTGTCGGCATTGATTTGGGAAATTCGCCGCGAACGCCGCATGGAATTGTTTATGGAGCCGGCTCGTTTGCTCGACATCAAACGCTGGAAAAAAATCAATTACATGAAAGGCACCGTAAAACCCGATATTTTGAAAGGTATTTGGGTAAATCTTCCAGTGGAAATGCCGGACTTGGTGGCAGCAAGTAAAGTCGGTCTCACTAAGGTGGAAAAAGCAGACGGCACCGTCGTTACATTTGACGGCACCAATGCCGCCGACATGGTAGGCTTCTATTTGCCTGAAAATGTGCAGGATAGAAATGATTACACCGACCGCGTCTATCTGTCGCCAATAGGTAAAAATCAAATCGACCTGTACAAATCGCAAGGCTACACCCTGAAGCAAACCACCGGCTGGGAATAAATAACACTTAAACACTTAGTCATCGCCCGCACAGAATGAGAAATTTCTGCGCGGGCGATGCTGTTTATCTATTGAAGAATTATTACTACCTTTGCAGCATGGCAGAGATTAACAGTTGATGACAACAGCATATCTGGCACTTGGCACGAATCTGGGCGACAAAGCGCGCAATTTGCAGACGGCGATGGATTGGCTCAACCGGCAGGCGGGAACTATCACCGCACGCTCGTCTATCCACCGCACTGCTCCCTGGGGCTTTGAGTCGGCAAACGAGTTTTTGAATATGGCGGTGCGCATCGACACAGATTTGCCTCCGCTCGACCTGTTGCACGCCGTCAAAGCCATCGAACGGCGTATGGGGCGGCTCCCAACGCGCGACAGCGGCTATCACGACCGCCTCATCGACATCGACATCATCCTCTATGGCAACGTAACCTGCGCCTCCGACGAACTCACCCTGCCGCATCCGCTCTATCGGCAGCGTCCATTTGTGCTCAACCCGTTAAACGAAATAAAAGACGTATGAAACTGCTTGAAAACGACACCCTGTTGCTGCGCGCATTGGAGCCGGAGGACCTGGACACGCTCTATCGCTGGGAAAACGATACGGAACTGTGGTGCGTTGGCTCCACGCTGACACCCTATTCCAAATTTACGTTGCGGGAATATCTCGCGAAACAGCAGCAGCACGACATTTTTCAGACCAATCAGTTGCGCCTGATGATTATCGAAAAGCAGTCGGCAACGCCCGTCGGCACGATTGATTTATTCGATTTCGACCCGCTGAACGGGCGGGCGGGCATCGGCATTTTGGTGGATAAGCCCTTCCGCGGGCGGGGATTGGCAATGCAAAGCCTTCAACTGATGGGGGACTATGCGTTTGAAATACTGCACCTGCAACAGATTTATGCCCACGTGCCGCTCACCAACCAGCCGAGCCTCCGCCTGCTCCAAAAAGCAGGCTACGAGCAAAGCGGCGTGCTCAAAAATTGGCTAAAAACCCCCTCCGGCTATGCCGATGTGGCGGTGATGCAGCGGCTTATTGCCCCGCCGCCCGCATTTGCCTAAGCACGGCAAGTTGTTTCCAGCACCGGTCTATCTGCTCCTGCGACCATCGACTCGTAAGGTGTTTCGGCTCCTGTTTATACACCTGTTCTAATTGCACAAGAACCTTATAACTCATCTCATAATCCTGAATGTCGAGAAAATGGTTAAGCAATATGGGATAAGGCAGAACATACCATGGAAAATCTCTTATATTTTGTAGCAGGATAGCACGAGCCTCTTCATTTTTGCCCTGCTTTAACAAAATCTGGGCATAATTATAGCCGCTTCGGGGGTCGTCGCGATGCTTTAAATATTCTTGTTTTTGCCATTTCATCGCCAAATCATCCAGTTTATTTCCAAAAAATGCCGCGGTAAGCGTCGCCTCATTGCTGAATGAGTGTTTGTAATAGGAGGCGGGGTCTGTTTCAAAGGCATTTTCCACCCATTTGATGGAAGCATCCGTTCGGTTTGTCAATAACCACATTGAAGTGTGGCAAATGGAAAACCCCGCGAGCATCAATACACCGTATTTGAGGTTTTTGCACCACGCGCATCCTTGTACCCCCCCCCCCAATAAGACACCGGCATTGCTTAAATTGAACACCACAGCCGCGAAGGCATAAATATCCCAGTCGCCGGCACCTCGCATTGCGTCAAAGACAAACATCATCCCCGCGATAGACAGCGATGCAATAAGGAAAAACCAAGCCGTGAAGTCGTATTTTACTTTGCCGCGGGCACCGTAAATCAGGAGCATCAGCCAGAGCAAAAACCCGATGCCGCCGCCCAACAACTGCGAGTTGAAAAATTCCTTGTAGTGTGCGATTGAAAACATGGTCATACGAACATCATCTTCCAAGGGAAGCATCATCGGAAGGGCAAATTTTTCAAACGCCATATACAGAAAGGGCAGTGAAACCACTACGATGCCCAAAATGGTCTTTTTATTTCTGAAAAACGGACGTTTCCAAAGCACCTTTCCGTAAAACATAAAAACGAGCGAAGGAAGCATACACACCAGCATTGAGTGAAGCGCAACGCCCGTGAATATGACCAATGCCGGCACGATGATATGAATTTTATCTTTCAGGTACAGCAGACTTGTGAAAAGATAGAGTTGAAGACAAAACACGGGCAAAGCATAGACTTCGAGATAGCCGCAAAATTGCAGCAGAATAGTGCACGAAAGCGTCGAAATAATAAACGCGGCGGCTTTTTTCAAAAATGTATTCCCCAAACGATTGGCAGTGCACAAAGCCACAAATATAAATAGACTGCCCAAAATGTCGTCCATCAATTGCATCGTTTGAACGCCCGTGAAATCGAACCGGGCATGAAGCCAAACATACGAGCGGCTTAAAATTAGCCTCGACAGGTATTCAGTGCCCGGCAATTCCGCGTCAGGCTTTTCTATCGCCTTCGCGATAAGGTCGAAATCGCCCAAGAAAACATATTTGTTTCTTAGCAGATGAAACACACCAACGGCGCAGAGGCTAATGACCACAAACAGCGCATAGCGGTGCTTCCGCAGCGTGGCAATGATGGATTGCCGACTGAGTGCCGCGATTTTCTCCACCAGATACTGATTGGTCTGCGGCAGCCAGAAGCACAGCAGGCATAAATAAAACAGGGCAATGACCCAAGGGTCAAAAAAGGCGATGTAATTCAATCCCCAACCGCGCGTCACGCCGGGCACAAAGGACAGGAAGAGGCTCAATGCAATGAATAACGCCCCCATCGCGAAAAAGGGCAGTGACTTTTTGGGCATCTTCGCCGCTACTTTTTGTTTGTTTTTCTGTTTCATCATTTATCTTTTTTTCAGCGGGCAAAGGTACGAAATAATTCGTAATTTTTTTGTACCTTTGCACCCGCTTATGGATTTTCCAACTTTTGATTTTCAGAATTGTGTCAGTGCGTTCATCGTTTTGTTTGCGATATTGGACGTGGTGGGGTCGTTGCCTGTTTTTCTTGATTTGAGCCAGCGCAACAAGGCGTTTAGTGCCATCAAGGCTACGGTGATTTCGTTTTTGATTTTGCTGGTGTTCTTTTTTGTGGGCGAGGGCATTTTGGCTCTTTTTGGCGTGGATGTCAGCTCGTTTGCCGTTGCCGGTGCGCTCGTGATTTTTGTGATTGCGTGCGAGATGACGTTTGGCGTGGAGATTTTTAAGATGGACAAGGTGGAAGGCAGTGCTACCCTTGTGCCGATTGTGTTTCCACTGCTTGCCGGTCCCGGGGCATTCACGACGCTGCTTTCGCTGAAGGCGGAATATTCTTCGCCGGATATTATTGTGGCGTTGGTGGCAAATATGCTGATTGTGTATGTGGTGCTGCGAAATGTGACACCGGTGGCTAAACTGCTTGGCAAAGGGGGCGTGTTTATGCTTCGTAAGTTCTTCGGTATCATCCTGTTAGCCATCGCTGTGAAACTTTTTATGAGTAATATAACAATATTGATAGGATAACGAAAATGGATTGGTTTAATGAATTGATTTGGGGCGAAGGGATTGCCCACACGGTGCTTCTGCTGGCGGCGGTGATTGCTGTGGGGCTGGCTTTGGGCAAAGTAAAGATTTATGGTATTTCGCTCGGCATCACGTTTGTGCTGTTCGTGGGGCTGCTTTTGGCGCATTTGGGGTTGCAGATGAATCACCACGTGCTGCATTTTATGAAGGAGTTTGGACTGATTCTTTTTGTCTATTCCATTGGTTTGCAGGTGGGTCCGGGTTTCTTTTCGTCGTTCAAGAAAGGGGGCATCACGCTCAATTTATTAGCCTGCGGCATCGTCTTTTTGGGTGTATTCACAGCCATTGTGCTGCATTTTGTGACGGATATTCAGATGTCCACGATGGTGGGCATTTTGTCGGGTGCGGTGACCAACACCCCCGGGTTGGGCGCGGCTCAACAGGCTTATTCCGATATGCACAACCACGTGCAAGACCCCACCATCGCGATGGGCTATGCCGTGGCTTATCCGCTGGGCGTTTTGGGCATCATCTCGTCGATTATCTTGATGAAATATATTTTCCGTATCAATTTGCAGAAAGAAACGGACAACATCAACGCCGTGTCGGGCAGTCAGGCGGCGCAGGTGGAACTCGTGTCGCTCGAAATCAACAATCCGGCTATCTACAACCGGACGGTTGCGGATGTCAAACATTTGGTTGGACGTAATTTCGTCATTTCCAGAGTGTTGCACAACAAGCAAGTGGCGATAGCCTCTTCCAACACCGTTTTGCACGAGGGCGACCGGGCGTATGTGGCGACCACGCCTGCCGACCGCACCGCCATTATCGCCTTTCTCGGCAGGGAAGTGGCGATGACGCAGGAGCAGTGGGACAAACTTGATTCGCAGATGGTGTCGCGACGCATTATGATTTCCAAATCGGGCGTCAACGGCAAGTCGATTCGCCATTTGAATTTGCGCAGCAACTGCGGTGTCAATATCACGCGCGTCAATCGTTCGGGAGTCGATTTGATTGCCGCCCCAAATTTGCATCTGCAAATGGGCGACTTGGTGACGGTGGTGGGCAACGAAAACGCCATCAAAAGCGTCGAGCACGTGCTGGGCAACCAGATGAAACGCCTCAACGAGCCGAATTTGATACCGATATTTATAGGCATTTTCTTAGGGGTGTTGCTGGGCAGTATTCCGGTGATGTTCCCCGGCGTGCCGCAACCCGTGAAACTGGGCTTGGCAGGCGGTCCGCTCATTGTGGCAATTCTGATTAGCATCTTTGGTCCGAAATACCATTTAGTGACCTACACCACGCTGAGTGCCAACCTGATGCTGCGCGAAATCGGCATCTGCCTCTTCCTCGCGTGCGTGGGCTTGGATGCGGGCGAAAAATTTGTGGACACGATTGTCAATGGCGGCGGCTTCGCGTGGATAGGCTACGGCTTCATCATCACGCTGTTGCCCCTGCTGATTATCGGCATCCTCGCGCGCTCGGTCTACAAGGTCAATTACTACACCCTGATGGGCTTGATGTCCGGCTCAATGACCGACCCCCCCGCGCTGGCATATTCCAACGCCACGGCAGGCAATGACGCTCCGGCGGTGAGCTACGCCACGGTCTATCCGCTCACCATGTTCCTGCGGGTGCTCACGGCGCAACTGCTGGTGCTCTTCTTTTAGTCTAAAAGAACAGTGAAAACATCCGATGCAGGACAGATGACCTGGCAGGCGGCAATTTGAATTCCACCACGTGGTTGGGCTTGATGCGCTCAATGATATCGAAAGCAACATCAAAGCCTCTTTTCACAACCACGGCATCTTGTGTGCCATCGTAGTAGCCGTCTAAGTGCAAAATGCTGTAAACAGAGTTAAGCTCTTTGAGCAGTTTCCCATCCAATTGTGCCACATTGGCGGTGTAAAACTCAATAGACCTGCGCTTTTTCTTAGGCATCTCCACTCCTTTGAGTTCAAGATAAGTGTTAAGAGCGAGCAACACGCCGTTGTAAGCCGTGCCGCAGGCAGTGCGCACATACTTTTTGTCGGCATAATAGTCGTCCTCCTTGCGGGCTTTTTGCAAGGTGTCCTTAGCGTTGCTCATGTAGCGCATAGCTTCGGCGTAAGCGTTTTGCTTAATTTCTTCCTGTTTTTCAATTGACATAATTTTTAAAATTTA
The DNA here is from genome assembly GCA_025996755.1 of Bacteroidia bacterium. Lineage (GTDB taxonomy): Bacteria > Bacteroidota > Bacteroidia > Bacteroidales > Azobacteroidaceae > Azobacteroides. Next base: position 17,414 of record BNTR01000002.1, on the reverse strand, counting down.
AATTGTTTATATTTTTGTTTGGTGGTTGATTTACGCCGCAAAGGTAATGCAAATTTTTCAATCTGCCAAATATTTTTGGCAATTTTTCTTCGTTTTGCAGATACAAAAAAATTTTATACCTTTGCCGTGGAGATGGCGGAAGTTTTTGATAAAGAAAAGTTAATTTGTACCCACGAATATACAACGGAGTGGATGGGGAAAATTAAAGATTGCCGAGTATGGATAAAAGCGATGCTATAAAACTGAGTAAGAATTATCTTGAAAAAGTAAAAAAATCGGGTATCAATGTTATTGATGCGTGGCTTTTCGGTTCGTATGCCAAAGGTAACTATCACAAAGACAGCGATATAGACTTGGCACTTGTGGTGCCGGACAGTTTTTTGTCGTTCGATACGGATGTGAAACTGATGGCAATACGGCAGGGAAGCGAAACCATAATTGAAACGCATACTTACAGCAAAGATGACTTTCAATCCGATTTACCAATCATTTCGCAGATAAAACAATACGGATTACATATTTAACAACACAACCACTACGCCAACGCAGTGGTTAGATGCGCTCAATCAGCACCGTTGCAAAGACGGCGATGCCCTCTTCGCGTCCTATGAAGCCCATTTTTTCGGAGGTGGTGGCTTTGATGGAGATGTCGTCGGGGGGGATTTGCATTATGGCTGCGAGGCAGGTTTGCATTTGCGGGATGTGGGGGTTGAGTTTGGGGGCTTCGGCGCAGATGGTGATGTCGGCGTTGCCTGTTTGGTAGTTTTTGGTGCGCAGCAAGTCCATTGTGCGTGCCAGGAGGATTTTGCTGTCGATGTTTTTATAGGCATCGTCTGTGTCGGGGAAGTGGTAGCCGATGTCGCGCAGGTTGGCTGCTCCCAGCAGGGCATCGCACAGGGCGTGAATGAGCACATCGGCATCCGAATGTCCTTTCAAGCCGCGCGCGTGCGGGATTTGGATGCCGCCCAGCCACAACGCGCGCCCCTCCGCAAAGGGGTGCACGTCATATCCGAAACCTACTCTCATTGCAACAACCCTTTCATGCCGTCCATGTCGAAACTGAGGGATAAGCGCAATGTCTGGTCTAAGGGATTCGAGGGCGTGGAGGAAATCAGATATGCCATGTCTATTTGGAGTGCTGTGAGTTTAATTCCACCCCCCAGCGCGAAGTATTGGCGGTTGCCCTTCGCCGGATTTTCGCGAGAATAGCCGGCGCGGGCAAAAAATTTGCGGTCGTAGGCATATTCTGCGCCGAGAGACCACACTACTTCTTGCAATTCTTCCTTCATGCCGCCGGGGGCATCGTTGAACGACGAGAAAATACCGGAAATCGCTGCTGTTTCTTCATATTTTTTCTTGTCTTCGGGGCTTGCATCCATGCCGGGAGGTGTCGGCACCAGATATTTGTTGATGTCGGCATTGATAGCCAGCGTGTTGTAATTGTCCAACGGCATCTGCAACGATGCCCCTAACCGCAGATTGGTGGGCAAAAAGACTTCGGTGCTGCCGCCGTCGTAGGATACTTTCCCGCCGATATTGGAGATGTTAAGCCCCACGCCGAGCAGCGATTCGCGACTGCCCACATCCACTTGTGTGTTGTAATAGCCTGCAATGTCGGCTGCTACGCCCACAGCCGGCTCCTGACCGGCATCCGTGCCGCCGCCCAAATCGGAACGGATGTAGCGGACGGCTGCGGCGATGGAGAGATGCTCCGATGCTTTGAGCGAAATACTGACGTCGGCAGCCATTTCGTAGGGACTGGCTTCGCCTGTGTTTGGCTGATGTTCAGTGCTGAGGGTAATATCGCCCATCGAAAAATAGCGGATACTCGCACCGAGAGCCAGATTTTCGGAACTGCCGACTTTGGAATATCCCGACACGTTAAACAGATTGATGTCGCTCACCAACTTCGCCAGCCAGGGCGTGTAGGAGAAGCCTACGCCCGCCTTGCTCGGCGCGAACACGTATTTGGCAGGGTTCCAATACTGCGAAAAAACGTCCGGCTCGGTGGCGGCACCAATGTCGCCCATAGCACCCCCACGCGCGTCCGGTGCAATCGTCAGCGAGGGCACCGCCGTCCGCAGCGGATTAAAGTAAGCTTCTTCCTGTGCGTAAATGCTTGTTGCTGATGCAAGTAGCATGGATAGCACGATTTTCAGAGAATTGCGGGTCGCGCCCGCAATGACAGTCTTTAATTTTAATTTGTTCATTTTATATTATTTATTATTTATAATTCTATATTTTTTGCTACAAAATCACTATTTTCTTCGCCCGACTTGTTTCTTTGCCGTCTTTGGTGTGGATGGTTGCCTGATAGAGGTAGATGCCCGCGGGGGCTTTTCTGCCTGCATTGGTGGACAAATCCCACTCCACGGGGTAGGAATGTTGCGTGGTGCCGCTTTCCGAATGCGACCAGACGAGCCTGCCGGTCAGGTCGTAGACGCGCATTTCTACGTTCAAAACACTTTCCGGGCGGTTGTGCTCGATGCGAAAGGTGGTGTTTTCGCGGGCGGGGTTGGGATATGCCACAAGGGTGTATAACTCCGGTGCCTGCCCTTTTTCGACCGTGAAGCGCAGGCTGTCTGCCGTCGAGTTGTTGAGAATATCCCACGCGCGGAAAGCGAGTTCGTGCCGTCCGGCGGCAAGTGTCGGGATGGAAAAGCCAACGGTGCCGCCCAAGTCGTCCAGCGGCTGATAGTAGTTGTTCAGATTGTAGGTCTGCGCCGGATTGTTGTCGATGCAGATGGTCAAATCGTGTCCGAGACCGCTCCCTGTGATGTTGATGCCGTCTTCGTCAAAGACTTCGGCGACGAAAAACGGCGTTTCGTTCACGCGGTCGCCGTCCCTGAAATCGGGTGCGTTGAGATACATTTGGCTGATTTCGGGACCCCGGTAGTCATTGACAAGCCCTTCGCCCGTTCCCGAAAAGGTGTATTTCAGGAATGCGCCGCCGGCATCCGCGTGTTGCGTGGCATCGAAGGCATAAAAATTGATTTTGCCTTCCAAATCGGAGTAGGAAATATCTAAGGGCACGTTGAACGAGAGTGCAAAGCGTCCGTTGTCCACCTTGCCGGTGCCTTTATAAATCGTGTTGGGATAGTCCGAAAAGCGGAAATACTCCTCTTCGTAGGCAGTGAGCGATTTGAAATTCTGCTGTCCGTCGAAGACCGTCGCCTGCACACTGCCGTTGAACGTGCCGACGGGTGCCCCCGCTTCGTCCACAATCGCGCCCTCCAAAGTTACGCGGTCTAATGCCTTGAAATTGTATGTTGCGCCGTCCGTAATCGGCTCATTGTTAATGCTTTGCAATGCCACCGTCCGGTCGGGATAGTTGAGTTGGAGGGCAGGGTCGCCCAGGAGGATGTAGTTCAGTTTGTTGTTGTCCGTGCCAAGTTGCAATTTGCTTAATTGCATCACGTCGCCCAGCGTGGGACGTTTGCCGTCTTTTGTCGCAAACAGTTGGCGGATGAGGGCATCGTTTATTTTGAAATTCGGCGAGGAATAGACCACGCGCGAGGTGGTGAAGAGTGCGATGCCGCCGCTGTTTTTCTGCAACAGCAGCAGTTCGCCGGCAGACGATTGAATGGCATCGAACCAGCCAAAGTCGCAGGTGGCAGTAATCCACAGTGGCAGGTTGTCGAACGTCATCCGGCGGATGTCGGAAATGTTGAGCAAATCTTCACCTGAAAGGCTGTGCGTGGCACCGTGCCCTGTATAATTGACCAAAAAGCAGCCCTCTTTCAGGATGTTGAGCAGTTTTTGCTTCGCCCCCGGGCAGGTTTTTTTGCCGTTGGCATCCTCCGACTGAAAGGCATCTATATAGACTTTATTGACCACATATTGCGGGCGGTTGGCTTCGACGTAGGTTGCCAAATCGTTGGCTTGCTTGACGTGGACAAATGTTTCGCCGGCATCCTTGTCGTCTGCCGTGAACACGAGCGTGTTTTTCCAACGTCCGTAGTGCGTGTTGTCCATATAATTCAGGAGTTTGTTGAGCACCGTTTCGGCTTGCTCCACCGAACTCACGGGCAGGCGTCCGATGCCCAAATCCAATTTGTCTGCACCCAAATTCAGCCCCTCGTGGTCGTCCAAAAAACCGAAATAGTCGTCTGTGCCATAAGAGCCGGTTTCGTTGACGGATTCCTTGTACTGATAGGTCAGTAGATAGTTTCGCGCATCCATTTTGGCGGCGGCAGCGGTCAGGTGGCGGTTGTCGAACAAGCCGTCGCCGTATAACAGCAGGTATCGCGGCTTTTCGGCATCGGTGGTTGCGCGGTCGTAAAACATCTTCATAAACCGCCGGTAGGCGGTTGCGTCGGGCGTGCCGGACGAAAATTCGTTGTAAATACATTCGGGCTGCACCACCGTGACGCGCAAATTTTGCAGTGCGCGGTGCTTGTCCGCCAACTGTTCGGCTTGCGACGCATACACGGCGGGCACGATGATGACCATATCCGTCTGCGGCAGGGCGTGCAAATTTTGATTGGGGATTTCGCCCGCGATTTCGGGCGTGGGGAATGGCTTGCTCAAATCCACCAGCGCGTATTCGGGAATAGTGCCGTCGGGCGTGCCTGAAGAAAAGGTCAAACTTTCGAGCAGCGTGCAATTGACGGGGTCCGTCACGTTCCACACTTGCCCCGTGGCGGGCGCATTGGCAATGGAATAGTTCAAAGCCGTGTTTCGCGCCGCTTTATTCCGAAAAAACGTGCAGGCATCACCGTAAAAGCGGAGTTCGCGCTGCACGTTGAGGCGAATGTAGTTCAAGTAAGATATTCCGGTGGAGTTGTAACTGACTTTCACAGAGATGTTTTCGGACTTCGCGCCCGTCCAGTCGCGGGTCGCGGTTACCAATTTTGCCCGCTCGTAGTCGCCGGTGGTGCCGATGCTCTGCGAAAATTGCAAGTCGCCGACCGACAGTGTTACAGGCGTAGTTCGGGGCGGATTGGCGGCAAACGACAGACTCACTTTTGCCGCATCGGACGTGATGCCGGGCACCGCGAAGGGGAAAGTCCGGTCGGGATTGCCCGCGAAACTCTCGCCAAACAGTTCGCGCCCCGAATTGATGATGGCGGTCTGCTCTTTTTCGTGCAAAGCATAGTCGTCAAATGTCTGCACAGTGTTGCCCGATGGCGTGCCGGATGATTGCATGGTCATTTCTTTCGGACCCGCTGCGTTTTCGGTAATGAAATACGACCCAAACGTGGAATAGGGATTATTCTCGTGTTCAAACGCATCGGTGGAGGCATTGTAAGCCCATTTTTGCACGCCGCGACCATAAAAAAGCAGGTAGTCGCCCGCATTAAACACCTTGTCGGAGCCTTTGTGGAGATACACGGCGACTTCGGGCAGGTCGTCGTAAGCGGGCTTGGTAAAATCCGCATCAAGGAGCCACCCGCCGTAGCCATAGATTTTCACCTGCGCAGGGTCGGCAAAGCCCATCTTTTTGATTTCCTCAAAGGTAAGTTTGTAAATGGCATTGTCATAGACCTTTAGCTGCACCCACCGACCCGCGCCAAGCACCGAGTTGGAGGCGAGAGCCGCGAAAGTACCGCTCAAAAAAGAGAATATGACAAAATATTTTTTCATCTCCTATTCTAACGTGGAATTTGGTTTTTTATTGTTTTTGGACTGTTTCGCGACTAAATCTTTTTTGAGAAACTTAATTTGCACAATTAAAAAATAGTTCTTACCTTTGCCCCCGAAAAAGAAAAACATTATGAATGTGTGCACAAAAAACAGTGAAAGTTTAACAAAGTTTAACTGCCAAATGTTTGGTGGTGTGGGTTATTTTGTTAAACACACACACACACACACACACACACACACACACACACATTACGCGCAGGCGTAAAAAATAATCATTTTTATTTACAAAAACAAGCGGAGGCTGCCTTCAAAAAAGGTGGCTTTTGCTGTGTGTATGATGAAATTAGAAACAATAAAACAATAAAAATATGAATGCGAACATGTACGTTTTTATGATGCGTTTTTTTCGTTTTATCAGAAAATTTGTGCCTTATGGCATTCGGAAAAGTAATTTTATCCAAAAGTCTTGGTCTTTGTTACGTCCAAAACTAAGTGAAACCAACAAAGACAAGCAAACGCATTTGCGGTATTTCGAGGTGCACCTTACCGACCATTGTAATTTGAATTGTAAGGCGTGTTCACATTTTTGTCCTGTTGCTGACGACAACTTTCTTGATGTTGAAAGTTTTAGGCGCGATTGTATAAGGCTTGCCGAACTAACTAATGGCAACATTTTAGTCATTAGGCTGATGGGAGGTGAACCATTACTGCACCCGCAAGTGACTGTTTTTTTTGATATTGCCAGAAAGTATTTTCCGCACACAAAAATAGCGGTAGTTAGCAATGGCATACTATTGCCAAAACAGCCCGATACATTTTGGCAAAGTTGCAAAAAAAACAGGATAGAAGTGCACATTAGTAACTATCCGATTAAAATAGACAGAGAAACCATCACCCAAAAAGCGGCAACATTTGATGTTGTTTTGGTAGATATTGAAAATACAAACAAGGAGTGGAAAAAATATTTTGTGTTGGATATACACGGTCAAGGTGATTGTCAAAAAAGTTTTGATAATTGCGCTCAAGCTAATAATTGTACCAACTTACGTGAAGGAAAGATATATGTGTGTCCTACAGTGGCATACATAAGTTTTTTCAATAAATATTTTGAGCAAAATCTTGAAACCACGGAGCAGGATTACCTTGACATTTACAAAGTCAAAAATCAACAGGAGATATTTGATTTTCTGTGTAAACCGATGCCTTTTTGCAGATATTGCAATGTTGAAAATCAGGAAAGTTTGGAGTGGGGTGTGTCTAAAAGAGAGATTTCCGAATGGACGTAATGCAAGATTGAGGAATTCAGAAAAAAAATCGTACCTTTGTCGCCGAAAAAGAAAAATATTATGAATGTGTGCACGAAAAATAGTAAAAGTTTAACAAAGTTTAACTACCAAATGTTTGGTGGTGTGGGTTATTTTGTTAAACACACACACACACACACACACACACACACACACACACACACACACATTACGCGCAGGCGTAAAAAATAATCATTTTTATTTAAAAAAACAAGCGGAGGCTGCCTTCAAAAGAGGTGGCTTTTGCTGTGTGTATGGTGAAATTAGAAACAATAAACAATAAAAATTATGAATATGAATATGTATGCTTTTACGATGCGTTTTTTCCGTTTTATCAGAAAATTTGTGCCTGATGGGGTTCGGAAAAGTGATTTTATCCAAAAGTCTTGGTCTTTGTTACTGCGAAAACTAAGTATGCCCAACAAACTCAAGCAAACGGTTTTGGGGTCCATCTCAGTACACATTACAGAGCATTGTAATTTGAATTGTAAGGCGTGTGCACATTTTTGTACTCTTGCTGACGAACAATTTCTTGATATTGAAACTTTTAGGCGCGATTGTATCAGGCTTGCCGAACTGACTAATAACGACATTGGAACCTTTTGGCTGATGGGTGGTGAACCATTGCTGCATCCGCAAGTGACTGTTTTTTTTGATATTGTCAGAACGTATTTTCCGAACATAAGAATAGCGATACTTAGCAATGGCATACTGTTGCCAAAACAGCCCGATACATTTTGGCAAAGTTGCCAAAAAAATAGGATAGAAGTGCATATTAGTAACTATCCTATTAAAATAGACAGGGAAACCATAACCCAAAAAGCGACAACATTTGGTGTTGTTTTGGCATATTTGGGAGATAAAAACACAGAGTGGGGAAAAATGTTTGTGTTGGATATACACGGTCAACGTAATTATAAGAAAAGTTGGAATAAATGTGCTCATGCTAATAATTGTACCCTCTTACGTGAAGGAAAGGTATATGCTTGTTTCGTAGTGGCATACATAGATTTTTTCAATAAATATTTTGAGCAAAATCTTGAAACAACAGAGCAAGATTATATCGACATTTACAAAATCAAAAATCAACAGGAGATATTTGATTTTTTGTATAAACCGATGCCTTTTTGCAGGTATTGCAATGTTGAAAATCTGGAAAGATTTGAGTGGGGTGTTTCTAAAAAGGAGATTTCCGAATGGACGTAATGCCTTAGTGCTTTAGTAGCAGATAGATAATTTTTTACTACCTTTGCGCAAAGATTTTTACGCTATTATTTATGAACAAATTATTTTTGCTGGATGCTTATGCGCTGATTTATCGGGCTTATTATGCGCTGATTAAGATGCCGCGTGTCAATTCCAAGGGGTTTAACACGTCGGCGGTGATGGGGTTTGTGAACACGCTGCAAGATGTGCTCACGAAGGAGAAGCCTACGCATATCGGGGTGGCGTTTGACCCTTCGGGACCGACCTTTCGCCACGAGGTTTTTGCCGCCTACAAGGCGCAGCGCGAGGAAACGCCGGAGGTCATCAGGCAGTCGGTGCCCATCATCAAGGACATTATTCGTGCCTATAACATTCCCATTTTGGAAATCCCCGGCTTTGAGGCGGACGATGTGATTGGGACACTCGCCAAGAAAGCGGCGGCTGATTTTCAAGCCCAGTATCAAGTATTCATGATGACGCCCGACAAGGATTATGCGCAGTTGGTGGAGCCGAACATTTTTATCTACAAACCCAAGCACATTGGCAATGAATTTGATATTATGGGCGTGCCGGAAGTGCTGCTCAAATATGCTTTAACAAATCCGCTGCAAATGATTGATTATTTGGGGCTAATGGGCGACTCGTCAGACAATATTCCGGGCTGTCCGGGCGTGGGCGAAGTGACGGCAAAAAAACTCATCGCGCAATTCGGCACCATCGAAAATCTGTTGGAAAACACCGACCAACTGAAAGGCGCACTGAAAGACAATGTTGAAAAAAACAGGGAAATGATTGTTTTTTCCAAATTTTTGGCAACGATTAAGACGGATGTGCCCATCAATTTCAACCCCGAGGAACTGCTAAGGAAAGAAATAAACGAGCCGGAACTGCGGCGATTGTTTGAGGAATTGGAGTTTCGGCAGTTGTCTAATCGCGTGTTTGGCGATAACGGGTCAAAGGTAAAAGGTATAGGGTCAAAGGGACCTTCCACCCTCTACCCTTCACCCTCTGCCCAACTTTCATTTTTTGATGAACCAGCCCCCTCTAACTCGCCCACAGGGGGAGAACGCTACTCCAACCTTACGACCCTCCACCTTTCACCTCACACCTATTCGTTGGTTGATGATGAGGCAAAAATCGCCGATTTAATCGCCAAAATTGAGGCGCAGAAATTTTTTGCGTTTGATACGGAAACTACCGGGCTTGACCCTTTGACTGCCGAATTGGTGGGGATGTCGTTTGCGTTGCAAGCGGGTGAGGCGTATTTTGTGCCTGCTTCGGCGAAGCGGGAGGAGGCGCAAAAGACGGCGGATTTCTTCAAAGGGGTTTTGGAAAATCGGAGCATCCTAAAAATTGGGCAAAATTTGAAATATGACCTCAATGTGATGCGGAAATATGGCATTCGGATGGACGGGCCGATGTTTGACACGATGCTGGCGCACTATCTCATCAATCCCGAATTTCGGCACAATCTCAACTATTTGGCGGAAACTTATTTGCAGTATCAGACCATCCACATTGAGGAATTGATTGGCGAAAAGGGGGCTAATCAGTTGAATATGAGGCAAGTGCCGGTGGAGGCTCTGGTCGATTATGCCGCCGAAGATGCGGATGTGGCGTTGAAATTGAAATACGTGCTCGAAAAACAGTTGGAAAAAGAGCAGTTAGACAGCCTGTTTTATGATATTGAGATGCCTCTGATGCCTGTTTTGGCGGATATGGAGGCTGCCGGCGTGCGTGTGGACGGGCTGGCACTCAAAGATTCGTCGGTGCTGCTGACCGAACATTTGCGGCATATTGAGGAAGAAATTTTCAGTCTGGTGGGGCATCCGTTCAATGTGAGTTCGCCCAAAGTGGTGGGCGAAGTGCTGTTTGACGAACTGAAATTGGTCGAAAAAACCAAGAAGACGAAGGGCGGCGGGCAATATTCCACCGGCGAGGAGGTGCTGGAAAAACTCACCGACAAGCACCCCGCAGTGGGCAAAATTTTGGAATTTAGGAAAATCAAAAAACTGCTTTCGACCTATGTGGACGCTCTGCCACAGTTGATTAGCCCGCAGGACGGCAAAATTCACACCACCTACAATCAGGCGACCACCTCCACAGGGCGGCTCAGTTCCAACAACCCGAATATGCAAAACATCCCCGTGCGCGATGCCGAGGGGCGCGAAATCCGGCGGGCGTTTATCCCCGACGACGGCTGTGTGTTCCTCTCCGCCGACTATTCGCAAATCGAATTACGCATTATGGCGCACCTGAGCGAAGATGCCAATATGCTGGAGGCGTTTCGCGACGGGCAGGACATCCACGCGGCAACGGCAGCAAAAATCTACAAAGTGCCTATCAATGAGGTGAGTAAGGAGATGCGCCGCAAAGCCAAAACGGCAAATTTCGGCATCATATACGGCATCTCCGCATTCGGGCTAAGCACCCAGCTAAACATCCCGCGCACGGAGGCTAAAGACTTGATTGACGGCTACTTCGCAACATTTCCCGGCGTCAAAGAATATATGGACAAAAGCATCGCAATGGCACGCGAAAACGGCTATGTGGAAACCCTCCTGCACCGCAAAAGCAACCTCCCCGACATCCATTCCGCCAATTCGGTGGTGCGCGGCTACGCCGAACGCTTCGCCATCAACGCCCCCATCCAAGGCTCGGCGGCGGACATCATCAAGGTGGCGATGGTGCGCATCCACCGCCGCTTCAAGGAAGAAAACATCCGCTCACAAATGATTATGCAGGTGCACGACGAGTTGAATTTCAATGTCTTAGCCGATGAATTGGACACCGTCAAGAAGATTGTGGTTGATGAAATGGAGCACGCTGTTGAATTGAAAGTGCCGCTTATTGCCGAATGTGGGGTGGGGGATAATTGGCTGGTGGCGCATTAAAAAAGGGTTAAAAAAATGCCGTGTGAAGAACATATTGATGTTGAGCAGTTGGCTTTGGGCAATCACGATGCCTTTCGCGAATTGTTCATGAAGTATTACCCCAAAGTCAAATATTTCATCACCCGCTTTGTGAAGTCGGAGGCGATTGCCGAAGAATTGTCGCAAGACATTTTTGAGCATATCTGGATAAACCGAAAAAACCTCCCCGAAATACAATCGTTGAACGCCTATATGTTTCGCATAGCAAAAAACAAAGCACTCAACTATTTGAGCCACAAAGAGATAGAAGAAAAATACGCTTCGTCCTGCACCGACTTGCCGGAATACTCGCTGGAAGAAGAAATAGATGCCCGCAACCTCGAACAACTCATCCTACTCGCAGTAGAAAAAATGCCAAAGCAACGCCGCCGAATTTTTGAGATGAGCCGAATGGAAAACCTCAAAAATGCAGAGATTGCAGAAAAATTGGGTATTGCAAAGAAAACAGTGGAGGTGCACTTGAACCTTGCTTTGAAAGAATTGAAAAAAATTTTACTGCCCGCTTAGGTGCAAAACCCCTTTCATTTGTCTTATATGTATGAAAGCAAAAATGCGTCACATAGTGGATGAAATTCTTTGGGGAATTTGGAATGAATTGGAGGTTGAGGCTGACCAATCCACGGAGGCTTCCTATCGGAAATTGCAGGCTCGCATCGCGGCTCGTGCACACAAACGGCGAATTGTTCCGCTGTTGCCCGCGCAATGGTTGCGGATTGCGGCGATGTTTTTGCTGCCGCTCGTGTCTGTGGCGGCTACTTATTTATATATGTCGAATCGTGCGCCGGAGATGGCTGATATGCAATTAGTGGAATGTATCGTTCCGAATGGCGAAATGAGAACGATTACGCTACCCGATTCATCCAAAGTGCAATTAAATTCGGGAAGTACGCTTATTTATCCGCAACATTTCGGAAAAACACGCGATATTTATTTGAATGGTGAGGCTTATTTTTCGGTTGCGCGCAATGAGAAATCGCCGTTTGTGGTGAAAACAATGGATATGGAGATTGAGGTGTTGGGCACCGTTTTTAATGTTTCGGCTTACACCGACAGCGAAAATTCGTCTGCCACGCTTGAAACGGGGAAAGTGAATGTCCGCTTCAAAAATCAGCCCGACGCATCGGTCGTGCTCACGCCCAATGAGCAGGTGAGCTACAACCGAAATTCGGGCTTGGTAAACAGGCAGACGGTGAAAGTCGATAATGTGCTGGCGTGGACAAAGGGCAGCCTGATTATTCAAAACCAATCTATTGAGGAAGTTGTGAAAATCATTGAGCGGCGATATGCCTTGAAAGTGTATCTCAATTCCAATCGTTACAGAGACGAGCGCGTGACTATGAAATTTACGGCGGAGAAGGGCGTTGTCGATTGTATGAATGTGTTGCAATGCCTTGTTCCCAATCTCAAATACAAGATTGATGATGATAAACTTTATATTTATTGAGAATTAAAAATTACGAATTAAAAATTAAAAATTATTTATATGATGAAACACTTTATTCTTTTGCTCTTTTTGATTCCTTTGCCGGTGTTGGCGCAGAATCAGAAAATTACGTTTTCTCAGGCGCAGATGACACTTCGGGCTGCCTTTGAAGAAATTGAGAAACAGACCGATTTGTCTGTGGCTTACAACGAATCGCGCATCAACATCAACCAAACGGTCTTGGTGGATGTGAAAGAGAAAACTTTGCAGGAGGCATTGAATGCCATTCTGAAAGGGACGAATGCCACGTTTCAGGTGCAGGGCAAGCAGGTTCTTATTGTGGCGACACCTGCGGCGGCAGCAACTTCCAGGCAAGTATCCGGCGTGGTGACCGATGCCGAAGGTCCTGTCATCGGCGCAAGTGTAGTCGAAAAGGGCAATCCGGGCAATGGCACCGCCACCGATGTGGATGGGAAATTTAGCCTTACTGTGTCCGACCCCAAAGCCGTGCTGATTGCGTCATATTTGGGCTATAGGACGCAAGAGGTATCCTTAATGGGGGAGGGGGTACAGCCGCTTTCTATCACGCTAACAGAAGGGACGAATGACCTTGACGAAGTGGTCGTTATCGGTTACGGCACGCAGAAAAAAGTGCATCTGACAGGTGCTGTTTCGCAGGTAAGCGGACAGGACATTACGGCAAGAGCCACTAACAGTGTAATCAACGCTTTGCAGGGACAAATGGCCGGCGTGACGGTAATGCGTAGCGGCGGACAACCCGGTAGCGAAGGTGATGCTTTGCGTATTCGCGGTTTTAGCTCGGTGAACGAGGTGAGCGCGCTTGTGCTCATTGATGGCGTAGAAGGTGACTTGTCCATGCTCAATTCGGACGACATAGAAAGCCTGTCGGTGCTGAAAGACGCTGCTTCTGCCTCTATTTACGGAGCGCGTGCCGCCGGTGGAGTCGTGCTCGTAACTACCAAAAGCGGTAGTGCTAAAAAAACGACGATAAATTATAATGGTTCGGTTGGGTTCAATACGCCGGGTATGATGCCGAGACGCATGTCGCCTTGGGAAGAACAGGATATGATACAGCAAGCCAATTTGATAGGAAATGGAAGTGCCGAAAGGATGTTGGAGGAGGTTGAGTGGGGTAAAAACCCTAATATCCTCAGAGACCTCCACACCGGCTCCTTCAATCGGTATGCCGACCAACTCGGAAATACCAACTGGTTGAAAGAAGGGTTACGCGATTATACCACCTCACAACAACATGCCCTAACGGTGAGCGGCGGACAAGGAAAAACAACCTATTTCTTTTCGGGTGGATATTACTCCAAACAAGGATTGTTTAAGTACGGACCCGATAGCAGCGAACGCTTCAATTTGCGGGCAAACATCACTACCGAGTTGAATCATTACATCGATTTCAAGTTGAACACCTCGTATGAAAACAATGTGAATTACCGGAATGCAACATCGCATAACACTATCATGTCACAGTTATACAACAATCGTGGCAGAATGAGTATGTATTTACCGGAGGACGATATTTACTACGATGACATTCTTTATGCCAGCGATGTCCATGCAAATCCGATATACTCGATGAAAGAAGGCGGAACAAATACCTCTGAAAATCGCATGTTTACAGCTAATGCCAACTTGCGTATTAAGAATCTGGTGAAGGGGCTGACCATCGACCTCAACGCTTCACGCCGTTTGGGAGTGTACAGCAACGAAATCGACCAACATAAAACGATGGGATATGGACGTAATGGTCTTCGCAGTTCGAACAATATATTCACGTCTTCCAAGGTAACAAAAACCAAAAATGAGAGTAAACAAGATAAATTGGAGGCTTTAATCAACTATCGCTTGGATTTCGACAATCACTCGTTTGCAGTGCTGGGAGGTGCGTCTTATGAGCAGTATCTGCTTGATGAAATAAGTGCCTCCGGAAATAACCTGTTGTTAGACGACCTTTTCAGCCTAAATTATTATAATTCGGCGGAAGCTACCAATACAACCGTTTCAGATGCCATACGTCCTTGGAAGATGGCTTCGCTATTCGGCAGATTCAACTACAGTTACGGTAATCGCTATTTGCTCGAGTTTATTGCCCGTTACGACGGTAGTTCGCGCCTGGCTCCCGGCAATCGTTTCGGGTTTTTTCCCGGCGTATCGGGCGGATGGGTTGTCAGTGAAGAGTCGTTTTTTGAGGCGGCAAAGGAATATGTTCCTTTTATGAAACTGCGCGCCTCGTATGGAGAGGTCGGTAACAGCACCGTGCTTGGCAGCATGTATTATCCGTATATAGCTACCATATACAGAGGTGATGCAATGCTGGATGGACAGCGTCCTTATTATCAAAGGACAATGGCTTCAACAGACGTTACTTGGGAAACGCTCACCTCCTCCAATATAGCAGCGGATTTCGCCTTTCTTAACAGCAGACTGAGCGCGACAGCAGAATACTATTGGAAGGAAAATCAAAACATGCTTTCGCCGCTGACACCGGGCAATATTATCGGTGCTGAAAATCTACCCCGAGAAAATGTCGGTACGCTGAAAATCTGGGGCTGGGAACTTTCGGTAGGCTGGCGCGATAAGATAGGCGACCTGAAATACAATGTGTCGTTTAACCTCTACGACGACCAAAACGAATTGATAGACTACAAGGGAGTGAATGCCATATCTGCCGGAACAGTAGCACAATTAGCGGGTTACCCACTCAATACCTTATGGGGTTACCAAACGGCCGGATTTTGGAAAAGCCGTCAGGAATACCTTGATTATCAGGCTGCTAATCCGGGTTATAAGTCGTGGGAAGACGCAAAAGTTGCCGGAGGAGATACGCGCTATGTATCGCAGGGCACTGCCGACCATACGATTGGCATCGGAGGCGGAACTCCCGACGACCCGGGCGACCTCATTTATCTCGGAGATGCCGGTGCGCACTATAATTATGGAGTCAACATCGGTTTGGAATGGAAAGGTTTCGATTTTTCATGCTTCTTACAAGGAGTTGGTAAACGCTCTTTCTTCGTCAATAATGCAACGCTTGCACCTTTGAGTACCAGTTCTGAAATGCCATGGACCATTCATAAGGATTATTGGACAGAGGACAACCAGGATGCCTATTTTGCACGCTTGTTTGGCAATAGCACAGGCAACTACCAGTATGCCGACCGCTGGGTGCAAAACGGCTCCTACATTCGCCTCAAAAACATCTCGTTGGGATACACTATTCCGCTGAAGAAATTCATAGAATCGGCTCGGGTGTATGTAACAGGTACCGACTTGTGGGAATCCACGAAGACGTTTAACGTATTCGACCCCGAAATCGCTAACCGAGTGGAAACTGCCACCGGCTCAGGAATTAACGACCGGGTAGGCAGGGGAAACTATTATCCATTCTTCCGGACATTCACAGTAGGAGTTAATATAACATTATAAAACATTGAAATATGAATACAAAAAAGAGTTTAATTTTAAGTGCGACGATTTCATTTGCACTGTATTTGTCGGCTTGCGACTCGATGCTTGACGTTGAGCCAAAAACTGATATGACGTTCAACAGCTACTGGGAAACAGAAGCGCACCTGAAAGATGCGTGTAACAAACTTTACGAGCAACTCAACCTTTTTGGTGCTGATGGACACGACAGCCGTGCCGATGACCAGATTCCTGCCTCCGGCAGTTTGAGTTCCACCAGTGCAGGACGCTGGGAGGTGCCCAACACCAGCGATGACTGGACCGGCGCATACCAACGTATCTATAACGCCAATAATATCGTCGAAAATGCGGCGTTAGCATCTGTCGCCGAAAAAATACGCAACAAATACGTTGGCGAAGGTTTATTTTTCAGAGCCTATAATTATTTCGACTTGGTGCGCAAATATGGTGATGTGCCGCTCGTGCTCAAAGTGTTTAAAGACACGCAGGACCCTGAGCTGAAAATGGGGCGTACCGCCCGTGAAACGGTGATACAGCAGTGCTACGCCGACCTTCGTTTGGCGGCGACCTATCTCCCCACCCGCGCTGATTTGCAGGGAGTGACCGCTGAATTTGACCGCCGCCGCGCTACCCGTTCGGCTGCATTGGCGTTGATGGTGCGTATCGGACTCTATGAGGGAACCATGCTGAAGTACCACAACTTAGGCGGCAACCCGCAAGCGCATCTTGATACTTGTATCAATGCCTTCAACGAACTGAAGGCTGAAGGGCATGCTCTTTATACCGGCGATGCTCCGAGAGCCTATTTGGGAACATTTTTGGAAGAAAGCAACAATGTCAATTTAGAAACCATTTTTGCCAAGGCTTATGGTCCCAACGCCACTGAAGGTACGGGAACGGGCAGATTCGGTCATAACTATTCCGTCGCTTCCTCTGACAGATTCGGGGCAAGCCGTCCAATGATTGACATGTACCTCTATGCCGATGGCTTACCCGGAAACAAATCGGCACTCTACATCGCTCCGGCAGACGAAACCTCATATAATCATGTATTTGGCTATGAACCCGATGGAGTGACACCGATTGTCGGCGGGAAGGGTGGACGCGACCCACGCTTGCCTCTCAGTTTTTGGCGGCAAAATGACCCTGACGATCCCACTACCGGCATCGTTACGGTAGCAGGTATTCGAATCGGATTTTCGGCAAGAAAAGGCAATTATTTCAATCATCACAGTCCCGATACTCCTAACCCGAAAGCCTATCGTCAAAAAAAGATGTATGCCGGCCAGTTCAAAGAATCGGGATGGGATAATGCCGACCGCATCATCATTCGATGGGGCGAAATGCTGATTTCGTATGCCGAAGCACTGTATGAACGGAATGGAACTATCACTGACGCTCAGTTGGACGAAACCGTCAATGCACTACGCAACCGTGTGGGATTTAGCATCAGTTTGACCAATGCATTTGCATCTGCAAACGGCTTGGATATGCGGGAAGAAA
>BNTR01000001.1 GCA_025996755.1 Bacteroidia bacterium | reverse complement strand
CCTCTTATGAGCGCGGACAAAATGAAAATACTAACGGCTTGATACGCCAATATATCCCAAAAGGAACTGATTTTGATAACTACTCATACGATTATATTAAACTGATACAGAAGAAGATAAATAGCCGTCCAAGAGAAAAACTCGGCTTTAAGTCTCCAACTGAAGTTTTTTATCTATCTTTGTAGAACTTTTTGTCGCACTTAGAAGTTGAATCCACCGTATACGTTAACAAAAATCTGCATGACATTTAATGAGATTTATTTCGTACCTTTGTCGTCGGAATAATAATTTAATATTATCAGTTATGACAGATAAAGAAAGAGAAGAACTCCTTCAGTATATGCGGGATTTTAATCAGAGAGTAAAAACGGATAAGGAATTAGGCAAACAGTTTCTTATAGAAGCCGGTATTTTAGACCAGAAGGGGTATTATACCGAGCCTTATCAGCATTTGGGTGCTGCTATTCAGGCTGCTAAAGAAAAGGAACTACTAATGCAAGCCTAAATTATGTATTCAACTCGGTCGGGTCTAATTTTGGGGTTTCATGGTTGTGATGCCTCCGTTGCGAAAGATGTGTTAAATGGCAAAACCGTCCTGAAAGCAAGCACTAAATAGTTATGACTGGTTGGGTCACGGCATCTATTTTTGGGAACATAGTCCCTCACGGGCAATGGAATTTGCCAAGCATCTGCAAAAACACTCCAATCGGTCAAAAAGGGCTATCCAAAAACCGGCAGTGATTGGTGCAGTGATAGATTTGGGAGCATGTCTTGATTTGCTTGATTATCAAAATCTTCAGTTGCTCAAGGAAGGCTACCAAATAGTGAGGAATGCCGGTTCTGAAATTCCCCAAAATAAGCCAATAGGCAATTTGGGTGAGCTTTTAGTTAGAGACTTGGATTGCAGCGTGATTGAGGCGGTCCACAAATTCAAGCAAAAAACAGGTCAGGCACCTTTTGATTCCGTCCGAAGTGTCTTTTATGAAGGCAATGAGCTATATCCCAATGCCGGATTTCGCGAAAAAGACCATATTCAAATTTGTATTAGAAATCCCAATTGCATCAAAGGCTTCTTTCTGCCGAGAATGATGGATGAGGCTTTCTTGAAAGTCTGAAAAGCGAAAATATAAATGCAAATTTGCAAGTAACTGCCTCGGTAATCAATGTCAGGTCGTTAGAAATTTCCTCTTTCATAGTTCAACAAATCATATCCTCTTTTAGAATTGCATTGAGCTTCGCTACTGAGTGCTTATCTAAAATTCGATTTATTTTTATGACTTTGACACCTGTCTGTCGGTTGCTATCCAGGTGTTTACCGTCATCAACTTTGGGCAATTTATTTTCTTCCAACCATTTTTCTAATTCCACTTGTACTTTGGCATAAATATCCGTCCATAATTCAATTTCAACAATATCTGGGAGGTTTTTCTTTTTATCCTTAATATCAGCGTAATAATTCTTTGTAGTTCGGATTCTATAAAGCGTATTTCCAATCATGGTATCGTTTGCTTTGCTTGCACCTTTTCCATAGGGAACGCCAATGCAAGTATGAATGGGATTGATTTTCAATGTCCGTTCGGGGTCGAAAGGTTCAAAATATTTCCACCAATCCGTACTTTGTAAGTCCTGTTTAGAGGGGAAACGCGAAAATTTTTCTTTATTTTTTTTGCTAAATAATTGTATTAAAAATACAAATATTTTTAATACAAAACCATCTTCAACTTGCTCTTGCTTTTGCTCTTTCACTTTTTTATCAACAAATTCATAAATTGCGAGTAAAGAAGCAAGAGTTGAAATGATAGTTGCAAGTGATACATTGATTATCGTCTTCATAATTTTTTATTTTTATTTTTATTTTACTTCAACATTAAAACTCGGTAAACTAAAGGGGAAGCGCCAACCGGAAACCATCGAAGTTGCTGCGGTCGCCGGGCGCGTTGTTGCTGCGAATAGACACGAGGCAGCCCACCGCATTGTTGCCACAACTGCCGCCGCGAAGCACGCGGGCCGAACCCGTTGTAACACCCGTAGGGTTGTTTGCACTTGATGGATAGGTGCTGTAGCCGTACCAATCGCTACACCACTCCCTTACATTACCGCTCATATCATAAATGCCTAACTCGTTCGCGGCTTTCGTGCCTACAATATGAGTCTTAATACTGCTATTATCCGCATACCACGCCACATCGTCAAGCGTATTGCTACCGCTATACTCGTAGTTATGCGTACTCTGTCCTCCCTTTGCGGCATATTCCCACTCTGCTTCCGTTGGCAAACGATAATTTTTGCCTGTTTGTGCATTGAATTTAGTCAAAAACGTTTGTATGTCATCGTGGCTGACCGTTTCCACAGGCAAATTGTCGCCCTTAAAATTACTTGGGTTGCTACCCATAACATCCTGCCACTGTTTTTGTGTTACCTCATATTTCCCTATTTGGAAACTACTGATGGTTACTTCTGTACCATTGAGTGTAGTGGTTCCTCCCTCTACGGTTACCATTTCAAGTTCAAAAGGAGCCGTTGCCGCCTCTTGCATAACAGTCACCGTCTTCGTAACCGCCCCCGCAGTAACGGTGATAGTCGCCGAACGGCTACTCGGAGTGGTGTTTTCCGCCACATTCACCGTAATCATACCGTAGCCTGTGCCGGAAACATTGGTCAGGGCGCACCACCAGGCACTACTGCTAACTGTCCACGCACTATTGCTCGTCGTTACTATAATAGAATAAGTTGCCTCGGCGGCAGTTGCCGAAATCTCCGTTCTGTCCACCTCCAAAATAGCAGCGGAATTTCCGGTCAACTCTCTAATTTCATCCACAGACAACTCCGGATAGTTGCACCCTGCACAGAATAGCGCAATAAACAAAACACTCATTATCTTTTTCATATCTTTTTATTTTTTTAATTATTAAAGCATAAATCCAAGCCCCACACTCACATCACTAAATCGCTGCTTGTTGCCCGACAACAGCGTGGTGTAGCCGCCGGATAGTGAAAAAACTCCTAATTTTATTACCATGCCGCCTTCCACCTCCAAGCCTTTTTGCAAATCGGGGCAATAGTCGTCGTCGGTGTCCACTATCTTATACGCCGCGCCGTAAGCACCATAGCCTAAGCCTCCATACAGATAGCAACCTTTGAACAAACGCCTCATAAGCCCGCCTGTCCATGCCAAGCGGTAGTATTTTCGCTCGTCAAAATCAATTTTGGAAAAATCGGCTTCTGCACCAATATACTCCCCTGTAGCGGAGTTTCCTTTAGCGGGCGGGTCTGTTAAATGAAGACCACTAAGATCTGTTTTGAATCGGAAATAACAACCCCATGATTTGCAACTCCCTATGGTAAATCCCAGCGGTGCCGTTTTTGAATATTCATATTCTAACCAACCGTGTGTGTTTATGGGTTGTTTAACTTTTATTTGTTCCAACTCGCCATGTATTTCATTATATCCGGGCTTCAAATCAATCGTCTTTTCTAATGGTTGTGGCTTATAACCACTTTTGCTAAAACTCACTTTTGTTTTGCCAAGCGGGAGATTGTCCTTTGTCAAAGGCGTTGTTCCAATTATTTTACCATCCATGAGAACATTAACATCGGCAACATTTGATGCCATTTTCAGCGTTGCAAGTTTTTCCTTCTCTCGAAATGTTGCCGTCATCTCGGCAAGTTTTCCCTCCTTTATCTCAATCGCTTGTTCAAAAGCAACATAATCGGCATTATCGGGGACTAATTTTATTTTATGCTCTTCGACAAGAATTTGCTGTATGATGCAGGGAGCCGTTTCGCTGTGTTCCTTGCCATCAATATACACTTTGGCACTGCTTATTGTGCTGTTGGTGATGTTGATGTCTAATTTTCCGTAGATAGGCACCATTTCAGGCAGCGTAATTGTTTCGTCTTTGCCAACAACCGCAGTGATGCTTCTTTTGCGTTCGCCGTGCGATTTCTTTTTCACTGTCACCACATGCTCTCCGGCAGACAGGTTGCCGGTCCACTTTCCAATGCCTTTGTTTTCGTCGTCCACAAAAATAGTGCCGCCCTGTTCCGAAATGAGCGTTACGGTGGCAAAATTGGGGGGCAAATCAATCGTTTCGGTCTTTGTTTGACCATCCGTTACAGTAACTTGCCTGCTTGTTGGCTTATACATCGGTTTTTGAACGTCCACCTTATAGGTGCCGCTTGCCATTTGCCTGAGTGTGAGCGGGCTTTTTGATGTTTGCGGTTTGCCGTCAATCAAAATAGCGGCTCCTTCGGGATTGGTATGGACAACCAATGTGCCAAAGGCAGGTTTGAGGGTAATAGTCACATCTTCGGGCTTTGTGGCAGTGATGGCTACATTGCCTCTTTCCTCGTGATACATAGGGGCTTTCACCACGTAGGTATGCTTCCCATATTTGAGTAATTGCCTTTTAAATCCCTGCTCAAAGGAAAAAGTCAACTCCTCTTTGTTGTCAAATTGGATGGTAGCCCCGGGTATTTCGCAGCGAACAGTGAAATAGTTTACAGCCACAAGGTCTTCGCTTACTACCCTTTGACTGCCCGATAAAGTCATAAGATATACCGTACTCGCTTTCAACGGTCCGGTAGGAAAGGAATAGTTTTCTTTATTTCCTGCCGTGCTGTGCCGAATACTGATTTTGGTGGCTCCGGGCGATATGTATGCAAACGGCAAACCGTTCTCACATCCCGATTTCACCACCTGAGCATTGCCTGCATCAAAGCCAATAAACCCACCACAATCAAGTGACGAAGATATTTTTATCATGGCACAAAGTTTTTCGTTGTCGTCTTTCACCTGGGCGAGCCGCGCTTCTGTATCTAAAGGCTCTTCCTTAAATTCCGATACATCAAAAACCTGTGCATTCAAACTGACACCTAACGATAGACCAACAAGCACCGTAAAAACTTTTCTAACCATTGACTTCTCCATAATATATTGCGTTTTTAATTCGTAATTTTTAATTCGTAATTCGTAATTTTTAATTTCAAAAATGATAAATATCATAAAGCCCAAAATCCGGGTCTTTTTCGGGTTGCCAAGCCCGCACGTGAATAATTGGCTCATTGGGCTTGTTCACATCCACCAGAACAAACAAGTAGCCGGTGTCGCCGTAAGAACTTGAAAAATAGTCCTGCTGCATCTGAATACCGTATATTTCGCCTCCCTTCGCCCCCTTTTTTATACTCACATCGGCAAATTTCAAATTCACATATTCGTTGTTTTGAAAACACTTTTGCAAGTTGCGCATATACTGCGACTTGCTCTGGCGATTAAGTTGTATCTTAGGTGCCTGCTGATACTGATTTTCGATAGTTGGCGCAGGGCGCAAAATTTTTCCGGTAATAATCAGGGCATCATCGGAAAAAATAGACTGCAAATAGTCTAACCGCTTCAAGGCATAAGCCGTCTGATAGTTTTCTACAAAATTGATGATGCTTACGCGCGAATATTCAGTCCACTTGTCGTGACTCAAAATGTCCTTGCAAGCCTTGTCGGTCAAGGCAAACGAAAGCGACCGTATCTTGCCCGCAGCCACATCAATATCAAACACCACATTTTCCACAAACGTGCGCCGATTGCTAAAACTGAACCGCATCGGCAGCGAACGTGCCAACACACCATCGTCGAACTGCATAAAAGTATAGTTGGATTTTGCAACAATAACTGCCTTGCCATACTGTATCAGTTGTTGAAACACCGCATACCCTTCCGGCGTGAAACATTCCTGCGCCGATTCATAGGTTTTGGTGCTAATCGCAGTTTCCACCTTTTTGAGCAAAGGCAAATAGCCTGAACCATCGACCGTTAACACATTTTTAGCAGGCGCGGCAACTGCAGAGGAAGTGGCAACGGCAACATTGTTAGTGACGATTGGCGCAGCGTCTTCAACAGCCTTAAAATCAGGCACTTTGCTCATCGCAATATCAATTTTCGCCTTTTTGAACGGCACTCCTTCCACTTTCGACAAAATATCGTTCACCTCCTTGTCGGTTTTCCACTCATCGCCAAACTCATATTCGACCCTGACAATGATTTTTTTATGCACTTCCGAATCTTCTCCCAGCAATTCGGCAACCCCTTTGCCGTCTTTTGCGGCAGCGAGCGGCGACCAGTTGCGCCCGTCATAAACGCTATATTCACAATTGCCGACCGGCTGTTTGTTGTAAACTATCGCCAAATTATACAGCGTGATGTTAGGCTCAGTTTGCTTGCCGGTAACACTAAAGTCAAGATTGGAAAACACCGCATTGATTTGCTGAGGCAAAAACACCGCCAGCTTCGGCTCCGTGCCATTGTGGGCGTATGTGATGGTATTGCCATCGGGATGACTTTGCAGCAGCAGCAACGCCCAATAGTAATATTTCAACGCATCGGCAATTTGCAAATTTTCTTCCGCTTTGAGAGCCGTGGCGGTGAAATCCTTAATTTTGCTTTCTCGCTCGGCAAAAATTTTGCTCACTTCCGACCGCTTGATGTAGCACAAGACATGAACTTCATCTTTTTCTTCCCATTCCATCTTCTCCGTATTGCGCAGCGTAGCATTGGAATAGGTATTGACCACATCATTGACCCGTTGCGAAAAATTATCTTTGGCTCCACCGGTAATCTGTTCCGACAACAAAGAAAATTTATTTTCAACAGTAACTGAAATTTGATTGATAAGCCCGGACAAAGCCTCTTTTTCGGCAGTCGTAGGCGTTTTCCCTATACCTTCGCCCCAATAAAATTGCTTACCGCCTTTGATTTCGGAAACAGTTTGCGAAAAGGCTGATTGGGTGCACAAGCATCCAACCAGCACAATAAAAAATCGTGTAATAGCCTTCATTTACTGATTTTCAAACTTTTTCATCTCTTCATCAAAAACCTTTTGAAACTGATGCTTGTCGAAATCCAGCTGCAACTTGGAATCCTTTGAAATCCGGTCGGCAATGTTATTGACAACCGGCTCCTTGCTCATTTCGATGGCAATGTAGTAGGTATATTTGCCGTCTTTCTCTTTGAACGTCTTCTCGCCAATAATTTTGACATCGTTCAAACCCTGATTGACCACCACGCGGGCGTTTTCCTCAAACTTGTTTTCAAACTCCAGCTTGTCGCCAACGGCTCTTTGATTGGTGTAATTTTCCGTCACCGCCTTGATGGTGCTCTGCACATTGCCTGCCAACTCCGCTTTGGCATTGGTCAAAGCAATCTTCTTGGAGGTCGCCAAATCAGGACTTTTGCCCGACTGTGTCGCTCGGAAAAAATCCTTGTCCGTTCGATACTCCTTGCCCGAAAGCGGAATAACAACTTCTGTCGCCCCTACTTCAGAGGACAGTTTTTTAGCACCTCCGCAACTCGTCATCATCACTCCTGCGAACGCTGCTGTAGCAGCGAAAATCATCATTCTTTTCATCTTTTTTTATTTTTTTATTATTGATATTATTTCACTGCTCCAAACCTAACAGGTTTTGAAAACCTGTTAGGTTTTAACCACCAAAAGCCGCCTTTTTTTGAAGACAGCATTTGCTTTTTTGTTTGAAAAAATTTGTGTATATTACGCGCGAGAGGTTTAAACCTTGTGTGTGTGTGTGTGTGTGTGTGTGTGTGTGTGTGTGTGTGTGTGTGTGTGTTTAACAAAATAATCCTGACCACCAAACATTTGGCAGTTAAACTTTGTTAAACTTTCACTATTTTTCGTGCACACATTCATAATATTTTTCTTTTTCGGCAACAAAGGTAAATATTATTTTTGAATTGGCAAAACTTTTTCAAAAAAAATTATTTCACACCCGCCACCCGCGTCATCATCATTCCGGATGCCGCGGGCTACTTTCTGATTTTTCCCACTTCACTGTTTTGTTGGAAAAGGAGCCAACCAGTTTATCTCTTTTTCGCCTTGTTCGTTCGTCTTCTCTTCGTACATTTTCTGTCCTTTAACAGGGATGCCTGCCGTTGCAAGTATCTTTTCCAGAGTGAAATAGCCCTTTGCGGTGTTGGCAAAGTCGTCCAGAGTGCTGACATAACAGGTGGAACCGGCGGTTGGATATTTCACGAAGACCGCTGTCGGCAATTTCGAGGTTTCGTTTTCACTGCGAAGCACTGCTGCCGTTTTGAGTTCTTCCGCCCGCTTGTTCCATTTGCGCCAATCGGTGGGGCACGCGTTTAACAGCACTTCGCCTTCCTTCACAAAATCGCCGGTCATCCCGTATTGGGATGCCTCGCCGGTTTGTGTTTCACAGAAATAAAAATCGGAATTGACCGTGTTTTTCAACCATGATTTTTGTATGGGGATGAAAGAGGAGGCGGTGCGCGGTTTCAAAATCAATTCATTCGGCAGAAACGATTTATAGCTTTCAATACTTGCCGGAGTGGGTGCCCAAATCCAAATATCCACTCCTTTGCTGCTATACTCCTTAATTAAATCAAGCTCTTTTGCCGTAGCACGATAAATGCCGTCTAAAATCAATAAAGCATTGCTAACCAATTTAGTAGGTGTTGTAAATACTACACCTTGATTTTCAAAAATTTGTTTTACAGAACTATTCTTTTCTCCTATGAAAAAGACGGTGCTATAATTTTTCCCATCTTTTACCTTATACCCCTCATCTTTTACCTGTTTGTCGGGCATTGTTGCCCATTTCGACCATGCGGGTGTATCGCCTGCGTTGGCGGCTTTGATAGCGTCAAACATCGGCCATGTGCGGTAGAGCGGCAAGGTGGGGTCGTAGCCGGGATTGAATGTGGAGCAATACGCTCCCATCCGTTCGGGTTGAATGCCCGGCTGTCCTTCTTTGTATTCCCCAAAATGAATGCCGTCGTTTAAACTCGGCGGGGTTGTCAAATCGCGTTTGCCGAAAGGCAATGGTTGAAGTCCATACCACGCAATGTTAAAAACGGACACATAACTTGCTCCGTTCAGGCGTTGTTGGGCAATCAAATCGTAGCATTCGTAAGCCAAACCTTCCATTCGTCCCCATTGGGATTCATAGGCACGCTCGCCGTTGTATTTGGAAACCTGTTCGGGCGTGCCGTAGTATGCCATGCTGTGTTCGCCGATTCCCCATGGTTTGCCGGTTTCAATCCAGTGTTTCATGGAATTTCTATCGCCGTAGTGACCGACGGTGGTTGGCAAAATGCCTTCTCCATCATCTTCGCCGTCAGCAGAAATCCATGGGCGGGTGGTGTCGTTTTCTCTCACAATATTGCACCAGTCCACCCATGCCTGCTTCTGCTGCGCCATCCATTCGGGTTTCTTGAACACATACAGGATTACCGGTTTGTTTTCGTTGCTGATGCTCCACCCGAAAACGGCAGGATGATTGCGGTCGCGAATGACCATGCGTTTCAAGTGGTCTTTGGAATTTTCCCAGAAAAGCGGAGAGTCCATCTTTGGTCCGCCGTCGCTTGCCCAGTTTGCCGTTTCGGCTAAGATACAAATACCCATTTCATCGGCTACATCGAAATAGAAACGGGGATAGATTTGTGCATGTGGGCGCACAGCATTGGCATTGGCATCTTTCAAAGCGGTAAACCACGCATAGGCGTAGCGGCGCGTCAGTTGCGGAACGCCCATGAAATGCCAGGAATCGCCCCGCAGTTGGTATTCTTTGCCGTTCAGCAATTGCTTGCTGCCGCTGAAAGTCCATTCCCGCCAGCCGAAGCGTTCATATTTTCGGTCGGTGCCGAGTTGAAGTGTCAAGCCGTAGAGATTTGGATGCTCCGGTGTCCACAGTTCCAAGTCGCCTTCTTTCACGGCAATGGTGATGGTTTTGTGTGTGATGCCTGCCGGAAGTTTGAGTTTCTGCTGCGGAATATTCAAGGAAACGGATGCGGCTAAATCCCAATTCGGCACAGGGGCAGAGTTTATATCCGTCCCTGCTTTGCTAATCCATGCTCGAATATCACCACCCAAACTAAGCGTAGCCTCCTTGTTGGTCGTATTTTCAATCGCAATATCCAACTCCAAAGTGTTTTTAGAAACCAACGGCTTGATATACACATTGCTGATATTGATTTTGGGAATGGCGAGCAGATAAACATCCTGCCAAATGCCGTTTACATGGTAGCCCCACATCGAACCGGCAGGAACAATGCGCCGCCCTTTGGTGGAATTGTCTTCAAAAAGCGATTGGCTGCGCACCCCTACCAAGATTTCCGCCGTTTCGCCAGCTTTCACCAAATTCGTAATCTCAGCATCGAAAGGAAGAAACAAATCAAAGTTTTCCGCCGCTTTTTTGCCATTGACATAGACCTGAGTTTGTCCGGCAACCGCTTCAAAATGCAGCACGATTTTATCGTTGTTCCAATCGGCAGGAACAGTAACGGTCTTTTTCATCCACGCCATTTTCACATTCTCCCACTCTTTGGGATAGGAAGGAAAATTGCGGTGGTCGGGACCTTCCAAATCGCGATTGGCAAACGCATTGATATTCCAGGGCGATGGGATTTTAATTTTCACTTTGTCCCATTTATCGGCTTGTGGCAGAGGCAATTCCGGCGCAATGCCTTTGCCCTGCCGGTAGTCGGTTGGAAGTTGCACCGCCTGAAAGTCCCAGCGACCGTTGAGGCAAATCTCTTTTCGCAAAGGTTTTTCCACTTTGCTGATATAGCCCTCCGACGGGGCAAATGTTTCCTTATATTCCAACCGGTCGCTCTGTGCACAAAGCGATGAAGCAGACAATACGGAGAAAAAGAACGCGAATGATTTAATTTGTAAATTCATATCAATTATTTTTAATTATTTTGCATTTTTCACAATAAAATTGACTGCCGATGCGGGTTGTTCGGGCGATAAAGGATAATGTCCTCTTCCTTTATCCGTGATGACGGTTATTTTGCCGCCCAAACTTTTGTATTTTTTTTCTACTTCGCGCGTTTGGCTGTTCAAGTTGGGGTCGAGGCTGCCGCAAGCGTGTAATATTGGGATGCCTGCTTTTGCCAGCGCACTGAGATTGCCCATCGGCTGCACCTTGGCGAGCGATGCACGCATGATTGGATTTTCGCCATAGATGCAGGACACCTTATCGGGGTTTTCGATGCCCCAATTATACACTTCGCCCGTAGCCGCTCCACGCCCTGCTAATACCGGTTTTTTGGAAAATCCTTTGCCTGTGAGGTAATCATACACCTTTGTCCAATGCTCCACAATGGGACCGTTGGCATTGTATGGCACCGGAGCCACCACGATGTGAAACCCTTTTTCGAGCAACGCAAAATCAACTTCCGAATCGCGTTCGGGTTGGTCGCACCGAAACACCCAAGGCGTGCCGGATGCCACCCGATGCGGCACCAACACGGTGAACGAGCCTTCCACCCCCGGCAGCGACATGGAATATTTGTTGTAACTTGCCGCAAAAGCCGGTCCCCAACGGGTGAGCCATGCCTTTTCAGATTCTGCATAACTGTAAGTGATTTTTGTGCCGTAAAAAACGGTCTTTGCATATTTCTCGGTCAGGAAAGCCGGTTTTTCTTCTTTTTCGGCAAAACTTTGTTCGATAAAGTCAGCGATTACATTCGGGTTGTGCAGGCTGTGCGGATGGTGCGCCGCGCCGTCCTTCACGAGCACTGAAATACGCCCGCCATTGGCATGATATAAATTTTCGATGGCATAGGTATTGTGCAATATCGGGTCGATGCTTCCGCAGATATGCAGCAGGGGCACATCGTTTTGTGCCAGCAAATCCATTTTCATCAGGCTTGTATGCGTGAGACCGGGATTGTCGGCGCAAATAGCCGTCACTTTGTCGGGGTGGTTAGTGCCCCAAGTGTAGGAATTAGTCCCGCCCCGGCTCATTCCGATGAATGCCGGTTTGGGCGACAGTTTGTATTCCCTTGTCAGGAATGCGTACCAAACATCCCACGTTTCGTCGGGGTCTGTGGTGATATATGCCACGTGAAAGCCTCTTTTCAGCAGTTCCACTTCGGCTTGCGGCTCGTGGTCCCAATAGCACCCCCGCCACGTCCACGGATTGCCCTCAGCCGCCTGCTTCGGGACGACCACAATGCAGCGGCGCGTGCCTTTTTCGGGCGCAGCCACGCCGTTGCCCTCTTTGGCAGTAGCCGTGATGGGGACAAGTTGCAATGTTTGCTCGTCGATAACATAATCGTAACGGTCAAAACCGTGCCACGCAGTTTTCCCGCCCTGTAAAGGTTGGGCGGATACCTGATTTGCAAGGGCGATTGCGCCCAGAAACATTCCTAAAATTTGCTTTTTCATACTATTTATATTTTTTTTCTGCAAAGATAGTTTTTCGTCCTTAATTATCGCTTAATTTATCCTTAATTTTCGACAAATACAAAAAAAGTTTTTGCCACAACTACAGATAGTCATTATTTCTTATGATTATCCGCAATCATACCACTAAATAGCGTTTCCTGTAAATAGCGTTTCCTGCAAGCAATTTCTTTTGTCCCTGCAGGACTTAGGGTTATGCCTCCTCCCACACATCACCGCGTCTGCGCCAAACAGGAGAGGGCTATCTTTTGTTGAAAACAAATTGCAGATTTTGTTTGCGGTAGTGATGAAATTTACCATCGGCACTGATTAGCGGAATTTTTTCGGCTATGGCTTGTGCAATTATTAAACGGTCGCTGGGGTCATTGTGGTCGTTCACCCGATTGAGACGGGCAAACGCCATCAAATGCTCCTTCCGGATGTATTTGATACCAATATTCCATTCCTTTTCAATGGAATCTATAATGTCTTGTGCAATTTTCCATTTTTGATTTTTGATTTTACCGGTTTGAACAAGATGTATCATCTCCTTTACGCTTTCGGAGCTAATGTAAAGCAAGTTTGAGTAATCCTCAAGAATTGACTTGACATTAGGTGAGAGTAACGATGGCTCTATACTTATACCGATAAGTATGTTTGTGTCAATTAGATAGCGCATAACGGTTATTTCATTACGGCTTTATAATCCAGAATTTCGCCACAGCCATTGGGATATTTTTCCCAATACTCTGCAATTTTCGACTTTCTCACAGGGGCACTTGTTGCAATTACTGTTGTTTTCATATTTTTATTTGTTTAAAATTGTTTCACACCGCAAAGGTAATGCAAATTTTTGAATTACCAAACGTTTTTGCAAACATTTTCAAATTAGTGGTATGATTGCGGAAAATTGCACAAAAAAACACCGGCGTGTGAGAACAATTGCACGCCGGTGTTTTTTCATTCAAAGGATTAGGGCACTTTGAACTCTTTTATCTCTGAATAGTTGTATTTTCTGTTGAGTTTGTTGACATTCGCTCCTATGCGTACACGGTAGGTGTAGCCCGATTTCACGGGAAGGGGACCTATTGTGACCGTGTTGGTGGTGCCGTCTCCATTATCTCCGAGTTCTGTCAAAACATCTCCCCAATTCTTGTTGAGCGTCTTTCTCCGGTCGTTATATTCTCCAATGTTGATATAATTTGAACTTCCGCAAAAAGCATTGAGACTCAAGAAAGGCTTAATCTCCACCACATCGAATCCCTCGGTAATAGGTGCTTTCAAACGGCAACTAAGATACAAATCCGCTCTGCCATCCGTTACAGTACCTAAATCATAGGCGAAATCAAGGATTTGCAGATAAGGCTTAACCGTAAAGTCCTGCTTGGTGCCGCCTTTCTTAAACACTATACCCTTTACCGTGTCAGTGGTCTGCCAAAATGGACCATCGTAAGGAAGCATGTCGTAGGTGCCTGCAAAGAGTTTTGAATTGTTGTAGGTGCCATCTGCTTTTACCGGCAAATTCTGGTCTTGCGGCGCAGATGCCTTCCAACTTCTTTCCCAGATGCGGATTTGCCAGTCATTCTGGTCTGTCAGCAGTGGCGCGTTGGTGTACTCGTCAATCACCGTGCCATAGATTCGGGCATCTGGGGCATCCCAGTTGTCCGTTTCCATACATGAAGTTACACTTATCAGGGCAACTCCCATCATCAAATATATTATCTTTTTCATACTTTATTTAATTTAAATTATTTATAAATCAACGAAGCGGGTTTTGAGGCAACAGATTGTTGTTCTTGTTTATTTCACCCTGCGGAATGGCTTGATAATAGACATTCGGGGCAGCGTTCCAAACTCGGTCGGCTGTATTTCTCTCATCCAAATAAATATATTTACCTTCGTCAAGAACTTTGTAAGCCATCAATACTCTTGGACGCCAGTCTTTC
This sequence comes from Bacteroidia bacterium, assembly GCA_025996755.1. Lineage (GTDB taxonomy): Bacteria > Bacteroidota > Bacteroidia > Bacteroidales > Azobacteroidaceae > Azobacteroides. The sequence continues at coordinate 83,366 of BNTR01000001.1, read as the reverse complement.
AAATCTTCGGTGGCAGTGCGCCAACGGCGGATGTCCCACCAGCGGTGGTTTTCAAAAGCCAGTTCGCGGTAGCGTTCATCGCGGATAAATTTCAGATTGCCATCAATCGGATAGACATAACCGTAATCTGCCTGCACATTGTTAGTGTTGTCCACAGGGCGTGTTACCTTACAACCGGCGCGTTCGCGAATTTTTTCGATATAATCGAAGGCTTCCTCTTTTTTGCCCAATTCGTAGGCAGCCTCAGCCATGTTCACATAGATTTCGCCCAAACGAAACACTATCCACGGCTGACCGCTGTTATAGAGGCGAACATCTTCTTTCGGCATCGATTCATTGACGTATTTGCGTACGAAAGCACCTGTTATACAGTTGTTTTCGCCACCACTGCCTCCATATAGTCCATGTTTTCCTGCAATACGAAGTGCTTCTCCGTCATAGGTGAAGGTCTTATCTCTATCACCATCACCTTCTGCTACAATACGGTTGTCATCCTTGTTGATGGGACCCTCTTTGCTGCCGTCTTGAATGTTTTCATACAGCCCCGAACCCGTGAATGTTTTGTAAAGACCGCGTTGAATATCAAATGTTGCGCCGCGAAGTTCATCCCCATCGAAATAGGCTATACCGCGCAAACGAGGTTCAATATCGGCTTTGAAGTCATCGCGCTTGTCCCAACGCTTCGGTGTGCCGTCAGCTTCCGTAATCGCGGGAAAGTCAAACAACTTCATAAAGTCATACGAAGGATAACCTTGAGGGGCTCCATCCGATGTCATATCCGGATTCGGACTCGTCATTGCGTCGTAGGAATGTTTCAGTCGAGTGTTGAAAGGAGCATCCTTGTCATAATCCTTGATAAAGATATTTTCACTTGAATTTTCATCCTGAAAAATGTAGGCATAATTCGTTGCTTTATCGGGGTATTTAGCCGTATAGAGGGCATATTTTCCCGACACATCAATGAGTTTGCCGGCATCGTAGGAATATTGGAAAAATTCGTTGGCTTTATCGGCATCAATTCCCGACAATTTTTGGTCGTAAGCCGCTTCTCCGGCGAATCCCAAATACTGCGAATATTTGGCAATCGTGCCGGCATAGAGCATGGTGCGCGACATCAGGGCGGCTGCCGCATATTTATTGGCGCGTCCCTTTTCGCTGTTTGCACCCATGTTATCAATCGCGAACTGCAAATCGTCGTGGATAAATTTCCATGTATCATACTCGGTTGCCCGCGGCAATTTCAATGTTTCCATGTCGCCATACGGGTTTTGCACCTCTTTTACGAGTGGTATGCCGCCATAGCGTTTAGCCATTCCAAAGTAGTAATTGGCACGCAAAAAATAAGCCTCACCCAATATGGAGTTGTAAGTTGCTTCGGGAAAATTATCCTTGTATTTTGGAAAACTCTCAATGAAAGCATTCACATCGCGAATTTGAGCGTAAGACCAATAATTGGTGCCATTGGTATTGACCTGAGTCCACTGATTTATCAGTTCGCCTGTCATATTTCCCAATGAGTTTTTGGCTGCTGCATCCCAATAATTGTTCTGACGATAACCGGCAGCATCATTATGGTCACCATTGCTGGCAAAATTAAAATCTTCGATTGGCAGGAGGTTGTAAAGACGGGTGAAGTACGTCTTTACACCGGATTCATTGCCAAACAACTCCGCCTCGCCCAATTGTCCTTTGGGTTCCAAAGCCAAATCATGGCATGAAGCGACCAAAACTCCAAAGGTAGCTATAAATAATAAATATTTCTTTTTCATGATTGTAATTTTTTAAAATTTAATACTTGCACCAAAGGTATAAGTCCTGTTGACAGGATAATTGTATATCTGAACATCATTCGTAGAAGCACCACTACCCTCACGACCGGGGCGTTCGGGGTCCACATCACGCAGCCCCGTCCATGTCAAAAGGTTGTAGCCGCTTAGATAAACTCTCAGACTTTTAATACCCACTCTTGAAAGGAGGTTTTTCGGTACAGTGTAGCCGAGTTCCAAGGTTTTCAGACGCAAGTAGGAAGCGTCTTGCACGTTGTTGGTGCCTTGACGGCGTCCATCGTGAAGTGTAACCGGATAATAGCCCGAAATGTATTTGGTGTTGGGATTGAAATAGTCGGCATTCGGGTCTTCCGGACGCCATCTATCCATAAACCAAGACAATGTGTTTTGTCCGCCGAAAGCCAACGCCTCGGTCAGCACTTCTCCGTATGAAACGTAAACACCACTTGTACCTTGAAAATTCATTGCCAAATCAAAATCTTTCCACGATGCGCCCGTCGAGATACCGTAGTTGAATACAGGGAGTCCTTTGGTGGCAATCGGGTGATTATCCTGGTCGTCGATAACGCCGTCTTCGTTCCAGTCTTCCATATACCAGTCGCCGGGCAGCGTTCCCTGTCCCACGCTATATCCCGTGTAGTTGCGAATCTGGTCGAAAGAGGTGAACATACCTCCTGCTTCTCTGTCCCACCAAATATTGTTGTAACGTCCGTCTGTGCGGTTACGCCAATAGTCGTAGGAGTTGCTGGCGGGTTCTTCTGCCCAGTCGGTGCGCATACTCTTGGTTGCAGAAATCTGTCCTGTAACAAAATAGTTTACGCCTTGCACCTTGTTGCGGTGCTGGAGTTCTATTTCCCAACCGAAATTGCGGTCGGCGTTCATATTTTTCTGCGGAAAAGAGGCACCCACCGTTCCGGGGAGCACGGTAGCGTCATTTGCAAGCAGACCGGTGCGGTCGCGGCGATAGATTTCAAACGTACCACTTAACAGGTTTCCCCACATTCCAAAATCCAAGGCAGCGTTATACATTTTAATTCTGTACCACGTCAAGTCGGGATTGAGAAGACTTGCCGCATTCACACCGCCAGCCAAGCTGTTGTCGAAATACCATCCGTAGTCGTTGGCGTTTAGACCGTAGGACACAGACGGCGGATAATTATTTGCTGCACCATCGTCGCCCATTTCACCGTAGGAAGCCCTTAATTTCAGGTTGGAAAACAAATCGATGTTGTCTTTGATAAAACTTTCTTCGCTGAAACGCCAACCTGCCGACACCGATGGGAAAAATCCCCACTGACTGCCTTTCGGGAAACGGGAAGACCCGTCGTTACGAAAACGCACGTCCACCATATATATCCCGTTGTAATCGTAAGCCACCTGCCCGATAACCGATTGAATCTCACGCTCAACCGGATTGCCGCCTGTACCTTGCTGCTCTGAAGCCTCACCGACAGACAAGTATTCGGAATTGACCTTCAGATTGCGTCGAGCCTCCAGCCATTCGCCCCAAGTGCTGTAAGCCTCTTCAAAGAGTACAAAGGCGTTGACATTGTGACCGCCGAATTTGTTGGTGTAATACAATCCCAACTGCAAATCGGTGTTCACGCTGAAGTCTGCCCTTCGCCTGATAGTTGCGGGCGAATTTTTTTGTATTGCGGCATAAGAATCGTTGGAGCCGTCATATTGATACAGGTAATACGTCCCTTTGTAAGCTGTTTCGTCGGGAAGACTTGTGGTGTAGTCGTATTGCCCTTTTGCCGTTAATCCCTGCACACCCGGAATATCATAAGTAAGCCCCAAGGTACCGTTCAAACGGCGGTTTCTCCTAATGTTATACCCTACATAGTCGGCATTTGTTTTGGCAATCATATTGTTACCGTCAGCCAGCACATTACCACCCTCGCCATTCAAATACGCCGGATTGTCGTTGGCATAGAACGGTGCAGTCGGACGAGTCAGCCATACTGCCTTGTAAGTCGTCCAGTCGGCTCCGTCGGGATTGTGTCGTTCGTCCAAAATGGCACCTAATGAAACATTTGCTTTCAAACGCTTGGTAATTTGCGCGTCCACATTTGTGCGGAGGTTGTATTTGTCGGCATACAAATCACCGCTCCTGTAAGTTCCTTCCTGATGTCCGTAACCGAGACTGAAAAAATAGCGCAGATTTTCGTTTCCGCCATTCACGGAGAGGTTGTGCTGCTGCTGAGGCGTAGATTTATTAAATACGGCATCCATCCAATTGTAGGATGCTTTCCCGTCGCGGTAAGGCTGCATCTCAGAGTCACTGTGAAGTTGGCTGCGCCGAACTAAATAGTTACCGTTGAAATCCTGCCAATTTCCTTCGTTTCGCAATGTCATGTAATCCAAAGCACTAACGCCTTCGGGTACATACAAGAATTGTTGGACAGTGTAATTGCCGGTGTAACTGATGTCCACCTTGCCATTCTGCGCCGTGCCGCGTTTGGTGGTCACCAATATCACACCATTGGCAGCGCGCAAACCGTAGATAGCCGCCGAGCCGTCTTTCAATACCGACACGCTCTCAATTTCTTCCGCATCCATACGGGAGAAATAATCTTTGTCGCGCGTGATACCGTCAATCACAAACAGAGGGTCGCCCATTCCACGAATATCAATCGTGGTGTCATACTCGCCGGGGTTAGCACTCTTCTGAACGATACGCACGCCCGGCAATTTACCGGTCAGGGCATTGAGCACGTTTTCGTTCTTCGTCACCGCGATTTCCTTGTTGCTCACCGAAGAAACAGACCCGGTGATGGTAGCCTTTCGCTGCGAGGTGTAGCCCGTAACCACCACCTCGTCCAGTTCTGCGGCATCTTCCACCAGCGTCACATCCACGGTGGTGGCGCCGTTCACGGCAATGACGCGGTCGTCATACCCAATGTAAGACACTTGCAACGAAGCATTGGGCGACACCTGCAAGGTGTACTTCCCGTTCACATCAGTTGATGTGCCATTGCTTGGATTGCCGCTTTCGCTAACACTCGCACCAATAATCGGACCGTCGGCATCCGACACGATGCCCGTTACGGTGATTTTGGTTTCCTGGGGATTCTCAGCCCGCAAATACTGTACCCCCCCCCCGTACAGACCGCCACGACGTACACAAGCCATGCAAGTGAGCCGTTCTTCAAGAATTTTTCTAAATTTTTCATACACATGTTATTAAATTTATAATAAAAAAAATTTGACACAAAGGTAACATCTCCATCTTAATTTTCCCTTAATTTTCGCTTAATTTTTAACGAAAAGACAATTATTTTAAAATTTAACATTTCGTGCGCGGAAATATGGGAAAAATTTTGTACCTTTGCAGTATCATATTTACTTCATTCTATTTTTATGGTAGCAACAACAATGAAAAAATTTACAACTCACATTGACGAGTTGTTTAATCAAGTGGAAAATGACAGTGAACAGCTGATGGTGCAGCGCGCAACGGGCGATATGGTAATACTGTCGCTTACAGATTACAATAGCCTTATGGAAACTTTGCATCAACTCCGTTCATCTGCAAACATTGCACACTTGCAAAAAAGTATTGAACAAGCCAATCAAGGCAAAAGCATACCCGTTGATATTGATAATCTATGGAAATAGTTTTCACTCCCGAAGCCCGAAGTGACTGCGCATATTGGAAAAGAAGTGGTAATGTGAGCGTACAAAACCGCATCACCGCACTATTGAAAGATATGCAGCAACATCCCTATACAGGCATCGGAAAACCCGAAAGACTAAAATACAACCTCACCGGAACCTGGTCTCGCCGGATTACCGGCGAGCACAGGTTAGTCTATTCTGTAGAAAATGAAATCATAACAATTATCTCGTGTCGATTTCACTATTGATTTCACCGGGAAACAGCATCAAAACCATAAATCTTACCCTGCCCATTCTTATTAATCCTAAGTTCGGAGGTGTAATAGTTGTTGGTGAGTTCCGTTGAGATGCCGGTTTCGTGCAGGCGTGCATACACATTGTCCTCGGTCGCCTCCCCGCGCATCGGTTGGGCGAAATAGGTGGTGTAAACGTGTGCCTTTCCGCCTCTGTTGTCGATGCCGGGAGCACCGCTTCGGGTGTAGTTGCCCTGCTGGATGCGCACGGTGCCGTTGTTTATTATGGCTCCGATGATGGGGCTGCCCCAAAATGCGCTGTTGTAGAGGATGAGTTGGGCATCGGGGTGCACTTTATCCGTTTTCACTTTGTCGCCCATAAGAATGTATGACCTGACGGGCTGTGATGTGATTTGCGTATTCACCAATTCGGAGTTGACGGCAACAATTTTGGTGTCTTTGTCGGCATCTTCCACAAATAGAGAGAACGTGCAGCCGTCGGAGCCGTGACCAATAACCGTCATTTGCCCCGGATTTTTGCCGGTGATGGCATCTTTCAGGAAATGGATGCCGTATATTGAGCCGTAAACGAAATTGTTGAAAATCGTCTGGTTCTTAACATCGGCAAATTTAAGTGCGCTGCAATTGGATTGCACAAAGCGCGTCATAGACACATTCGGGTAGCCCTGACCGCCTTCGGGAAGCCTTGAGCCGTAATGCGGATTGAACTGCATATTGCGGATAAATCCACCCTCGGCACCGCCGCCAACCCAAATGCCGGCTCTCACGAGCACGCCTGCAAAATAATCCACATAGTGCCCGCCGGTGTTGTATGAAGCGAGGTCGATGCCTTTATCGCCAACCGGAATGGTTACGTTCACGATATATACGTTTTTGCCCTGCCCCTGTATCAGGAACGGTGCTTTTCTGGGATTTTGAGTGCTGAAACCATCGGTTGCGATATTCAGTTGCACGATATTAAGTCCTCTGATACCGGCGTTTTCTTCAAGTTGCAGGAGCGAGGCTCCGTTTTCGCCGGCATCGCCGCCCGTATAAGTTGTAAACAGCGCCGTGCCACCGCTTTGCGTATGGTGCTGCACGTCCCACGTGCCTCGCAACTCAACGCCCGCCGGCACTTTAACCGGACTGTTGACTAAATATCTTCCCGCCGGCAGATACAGCGTGCCACCGCCTTCAGATTTCACGGCATTGAGTGCCGCCTGCAATTCTGCCGACACGTCTTGCACAGGGACATCGTTGTTAAAACCTGTTGCGCGCGCTAAATCGGCTTTGAACACGGTGTTGGATGCCGGTCGCGGGTGTTTGTCAATATCCGTTTTCACATTTTTGGGAAGCGGCTCAAACACATATTCATTGCCGCTCTTCATCTCCACTTTGGCGGACTTGCTGTTGTTTTTGACATCCAATTTGCGCTTATAGCCGGAGTTCACCGATTTGAGCGTATGCGTGTTTGCGCCCAAAATCACGTGCTTGGCGGGTTGCTTAAAATCGCATTGCGTGAGCAGCACATTGCCGCTATTTATTTTAAGCGCATAGTCGCTGTATTTGTCAAACGTGCAACTTTCAAAAGAGACCACGCCATCGCTGCCGTCGCTGACGACAGGTCCGGTGAAATTCACTCCGTTGAATTGCACCGACGTTCTGAAATCGTTAAAGAAATACACAGCATTGCCCTTCCCGTCGGCTCCGAATGTTGAATTGGAGATAAGCAAACCGTAGGGATTAACGTCCTGCACATACAAACCGTTGCCGCAGTTTTTGATATGAATTTCGTATAACTGCGCGTTGGGCGTATCGGAATAACCCGGCTCTCTGCCTATCCACATACCCGTTTTATAGTCGGTAACATACAGCGAAGACACATATTCCCAATCCGAGCGGTGCATATTGAATCCCGTGCCGTTTGCGCGCGTGTAGGCGGTAGCCTTCGCAAGCGTGGGCGCACCCGGAAGCCCCGAATTTGCCCAATATTTCGGGTCGATTTTGACATTCTCGACACGTCCGATGTCGGTGCATACGTGAATTTCGATTCCGGTGTTGAGAGCCGTCATATAACTGTTCAAAACATAATGCAGTTCGCTCGGAGCAGAATAGAAACCGTTGTAGGCATTCACAAGCGTTACGTTCTCAACAGTTGCGCAGTCGCCGGTTGCCTGAAATAGTGTCCACGGATAGGGTTTCACGTCGTCGATGTTTTGTTCGGGATACCAAACAGAGAGGTTTGTTACGCCGGTGCCCGCGCTCATATCTATAAATCTGTCGGCGATGCTTGTGTAAGTAGTGCGGAGAGCGTTGCCCGCCTGCGAGTCGTTCCACCAACTTTCGACAGTGGCGTCATAATTGGGTGCGTCTTTGCCCACGCGCACTTCAAGAATGGTGCCGAGCACTTTTCCACCGTTTAATTCCGGGTCAGCCCAATCGCCGCGCAATTGCACGCCCGCCGGAAGTTGCAGCACATATTGGTAATTAAAATCTTTCATGGATTGCTCGGTGCCTTGGCGCACTCTAACTGTCCGTGTGGCAGTTTGCGTGCTGCGAAACTCATAGTTGCCCGCCGGAATATACACCACGCCACCGCCGCTGCTATGCGCGGCATCAATAGCAGCCTGAAAAGCCGCCCGATTGTCGAACCCCGATTGGGCTTTCGCACCAAAATCGGTTACTGCAAAGTCGGATATAACCCAATCCTTTGTCGGATAAATGGTTTTGAGGCTTTGTTGCGAACCCGTCCAAAGTTCCTTGATAGTCTCTTCCACATTCAAACCATCGGGATTGCTCGCCGACTTCGTATTCCCCCGATATTTGCCGCGCCCTTTGTCGTTGCAGAGGCTGACGAGGCGGCTTACCGGCATTTGCAGAAAACCGTTCGCATCGTGTGTGCGCACCCATTGGAAAGCATACTGCAACCATTGTTGGCGATAGTCTTCGCTTTGCAGGTAAAACCAGGTTATTTCGTCGTAGCCCCATATAAAATGAGTGTCGATGGTCGATTGTCCGGGCGTGCTGCTGCAACCGAAGTTGTCAAACTCGACCAAGTAGGGCAGCGATGCACACTGCCATCCGCTTGGCGCAACGCATCCCTTGCTGCGCTTATATAAACCGTCCAAATAGCCCACTTCCAATATGGCTTGCTGTGGTTTGTCGGCTAATTCCTTGATACGGAGCGGGAAAGTGTTGAAATCCAACAGGCTTTTCCCATTGACCACCATACCGCCCGTGGGCACATGTGCATCGAGCAGCACCCACCCGTGGCGAGCGGCTGTTTGGGCGTATTTCCGCAATTTGGCAAGAAACGCCTCCCAATGCAGCAACTGCGGGTCTGCCATACCGATTAACGCCGTCTGCCCCAAGTGCAACGCTTCGCAGCCGATTCCCATATAGGTGCCGGCGAGATACATAAACCACAGTTGAGTTTCTGCCTGCGTGATGTCGGGAACGCTTGAGCCTTGCCGCCAATGATTGACCATTTTCCCGTCCGGATTCAACATTTTGGCGTAATTGAAATTCCGTTTTTTGACAGGAAGCCCCATGGCATTGAATGCCCATGCGGGAACAGGTATTTTGTTCACTTTTTCCGTCACAATCTCGAAAAGAGCCGCCTGAAAAATAACTTCCGCATCGTTGGCGTGTACCTTATTTATCAGCCGTTTCGCCTGTTCCAGATAGTCGGGCACGGTGAGCACATCTTCGCTTCCCCAACGATAGATTGCCCTGCCGATGAATTTGGCTCCGATGTTTTTTATTAGCCTCACATCGTCGTCTTTGTAGGGATACGGACCATCGTTTGCATACGGGTCAACTTCCAGAAACTCGGTCATTGTTATCGACCGTTTCAAATAATTCTCCAACACCTCCCGTGAAATCCCCGAAGCATCATAGCGATAACTTTGCGCATGGCAGGAAAGCGCACTAAGCAGGAAAACAGATGATAATATATATTTTTTAAGCATATTGAATGATTTTTTATTTAATTATCTATTTAAATACGCCGGTCAGCCAATAATAATTTTCCAGCATCCGGTTCATAATTTTTTCGCCGGCACCAATTTCAATCAAATCGGGTCCATTGTCGGCTCCATAGCCGCCATAAGCCGACGAGCGGATGTCCGGTATATAAATCGGCCATTTGCCGCCGTTCCACGTATAGCCGAAGAAAAACGGCACGGCATAAGGTTGTATTTCACGTTTCCAATCAATTTGAAATTTGATAAACGGCTCGCCGGGCACGGTAGCAATCACGTAGCGGTTGTTGATGGCGATGACCGAGAAATGGACGTTGTAATACAGTTTTTTATCATAGCGTCCGGTAAAAAACAGCGAGTCGCTTTTCACTTTGATGTCGGCTACATCGTGGGGATTGGGATACAATTCTTTGGCTAACTTCACCGTTTCGATGGATAGCAGTTTGCCCATACGGTCGATTAAATCGTAGTTGGAGGGGCGCGGGTCGTCGGGCGATTGCCGTCCGCCGTCTTTCCACAGCGGTGCCTGATTGCCGCCGCCACCTTGCACAAACAGGCAGGTGATTTGATTGCCAAAGGCTTCCTCCGTGTATTTGGTGGCATAGCCTACATAGTCGCCGGAAATTTCAAAATTGTTCCAAGCCACATCGGGATGGCAGGCATAGTTCATTATCAACGCTTTGGGATTACCTTTTGCGTCGTCTAAGCGGATAACGCCCACCGCATTGTCTACCGGACCGTGAGGGATGCGTTCGGGATTGACCGCCCTGTAATGGTCGTCGCCCACCCACGATTCGCGCGCCCGTCCGTCGTCGCGGATAATCAGGCGGTTGAAACTCAACTGCGGGAAGTAGCGATGCCCGCCCGAAATTTGAGCGTCAAACATCGATTTCGAGGCGCGCTCCACAACGGTGGTAATCTGCTTTTCAAGCCATTCCCGCGGTGCCTGTTCGGAAGAATGGGTGTGTTGCGGGCAAAAATAGATTTCCGTCAGACGAAACTGCTTTTTCAGTTTTTCCTCCAATGGAATGTTGGTGTAACCGCCCAAATCCAATCCCACAAAAGCGATTCGGGTGTTGCCGACTTCTAAAATCAAGCTGCGTGCATACAGCGAATCGTGCACCGGATATTTAGGCTGTGCGGGCGTGATGTTGATTTTGGCTGTTCCGGCAATCAACTTGGCGGCAGCAAATCCACTCTGAATGGAAACGCAAAGACAGCATACAAATGCTGCAAAAAAATGACGTGTTTTCATATTGTTTTTATTTTAAATTAATTGTTTGTTTTAAGCGAATATCGGCAGACGAGCTTCCGAGCATAAACTCAAATTCACCGGGTTCTACCACGCGCTTCATCTCGTTGTTAATCAGCCACAGGTGTTCTTCCGGCGTAATGCTGAGCGTCACTTTTTGGGTTTCGCCCGCCTTCAGATGTATCTGTGAAAATCCTTTAAGTGCCTTGACGGGGGTTGCAACGCTTCCGATTTTATCTCGCACATAAAGTTGCACCGTTTCCGTGCCGGCGACCTTGCCGGTGTTTTTCACATCGAGCGTCACCGTGATATGAGCTTTGACAGTGGGATTTTCCGGCGTAATACTCAGGTTGCTGTATTCAAACGAGGAATAACTCAATCCGTGTCCGAATGGGAACAGCGGCTCGCCGTTGCCATCAGTATAACTGCGCGGCGAAGACGGTTTTTTGGAATAATATATCGGCAGTTGTCCCTGATATTTCGGAATACTGATGGTCAGTTTCCCTGATGGGTTATAATCGCCGAACAGGACATCCACAATGGCGTTTCCGCCATTTTCGCCGGGGAACCAAGCCTCCACAATGGCGTTTGATTTTTCTTCGACCGGCGTAAACACGAGCGGACGTCCGTTCAAAAGAACACTCACAACAGGTTTGCCACCTTTCGCCACCGCCTCAAGCATGTCAATATCCGCCTGTTTCATATTCAGATTCTGACGGTCTCTTCCTTCGCCCACTTCCATATCAGTCTCACCAACAACCACGATGGCGACGTCCGAAGAGGCGACAGCCTGCGTTATTCTATGATTGTAACTCGAATTGTTGACGTATTCGGTAGTCCGCCACTGAACTTCCACAGCGGCATTCTCAGACTTTTCCGCATATTCAAGTCGGACAGCTACTTTTTCACCGCCTCTCAGGAAAATTTTCCGCCTGTTTACCGCGATATGGTGGTTATCATTCCAAGTATCTAGCAGCAAATTATTGTTGATGTAAAATTTAGCGTAGTCATCGGAATAAAGGTCAAATTCATATTCGCCGGTCGTCGGAACTGAAAGAGTTCCTGTGTAGCGCACGGAAAAATTATCGGCATTTATTCCCTGAGCAGGACTTAGATTGTGCCAGAATCCCTGAAGTCTTTCCTCTACGGCGGAGTAAGACGGGGTTCCCGACAAATCGGTATTATTGAAATATTCCACAAAAACACCCCGTTGCAACGGTTTTACTGTATTTGACAACAAGGCACTCGCAATCGGTGAAAAATCATTCGACACGCCGGTTTCAATCAAATTAATTTGGATGTCATTGCCAAAACGTTTTTTCAGGGCTTCATAAACCGTAACGCCTCTTGCTCCCTGCACTCCATAACCACCTATGGAAGAAATATCGGCAAGGTTTCCTATCAGTGCAATCTTTTTTATTTTTTTGCTCAAGGGCAATATACTGTTTTCGTTTTTCAAAAGAACAATCGATTTGCGTCCTGCTTCCAAGGCAAGTGCCTGATGCTCTGCATTATGCACAACCTCCTCAATAAGCGATTCATCCGTATAAGGATTTTCAAAAAGACCGAGTTCAAATTTAAGTCTTAGAACAGCTGCCACGGCTCTGTCTAATTTTGCCTTCGGTAAAGTCCCGTCTTTTGCGGCTTCTACAACAGCAGATTGAAATATCTCGTGGTCAAAGTCATAGAACTGCATATCCAATCCTGCTATAACCGCTTGTGTGATGGCATCTTTGGGGTTTGCCGCCGTATAGTGAGGCGCCAGCAAGCGGCGAATGGCACCTAAATCGGTTACAACCATTCCCTCAAATCCCCATTCTTTCCGCAACAAATCGGTCAGCAACCATTCGCTTGAAATACACGGAACGCCGTCAATATCGTGATAGGCAGCCATAATTCCCCGCGCTTTGCCTTCGCGCACCGCTTTTTCAAACACATAGAGATGCGTTGAACGGGCTTCTCGCTCGCCTATAAAAACAGGACCGGTGTTGCTCCCACTTTCGGGAATCCCGTGAACGCCAAAATGTTTCGGCTCGGCGGCAACTGCATTATTATCCTTCAAATCGGTGCCCTGCATCCCGCGTATCATATTCACCGCCATACGGGAATTGAGATAAACGTCTTCGCCATACGTTTCTTCCGTCCGTCCCCAACGTGGTTCGCGCGCCAAATCAAGGTTTGGATTAAGTAAGAAATGAATGCCGTGTGCACGAGCTTCCGTTGCAATCACCCGCCCGATGTTGTACATCAGCGTTGTGTCCCAAGAACTTGCATTTCCGATGGGCACAGGAAAATTGGTAGAACCGGTACCGCAATATCCATGAAGACCTTCTTCGATAAACAAGACAGGAATACCCAAGCGGCTATTTTCGACAGCCCTGCGTTGTAGCGCATTGGAAAGCGATGCCGTTTTCGGATAAAAATCGTGAATGGAGCCAATACACATCGAATCAATAAAATGCACCACCTGTTCTTCGTTAAATGTGTTAGCATCTTTCAAAATGTTGGGTGCCGATAACATATCCATTTGAGCGGCTTTTTCCTCCAAAGTCATCCGCGAAAGCAGGTCTTTGACCCGCTTGTCAATAGGCGCGGAAGCATCCTTATAGACGGGACTCGAATTACAGGCTACAAAACATAGCGTTGCCGATGCGAGTAAAAAATTTGATACAATTCTTGTTTTCATTTTTTTATATTTTTTATATTTTTCATTTTCTTGTCGGTATTTCAAATGACAGTGGTTTTTCTTTCCGCAGCATCTTTGCGGCTTCGCCGGTCAGCCACAAATAGTGGTCGGACGGCTCGCCATCCAAGTGTACGAATTTCGCTACATCGCTCACGGGCGGGTTGGTGCTCACTTTGAAAATAGCCGTTCCCTCGTTCACCTCGTCGAACATCGCCACGTAGAGCATTGTGGCACCGGCGTTGATGGCGGTAGAAATCTGCTGCCAATAGAAGCGACCGCCCTGACGGGGAATTGAGGCAACCGGCTTTACATCGTCGGGGAAAGCAGAACGACTGAGGTTGTGCCAACTAAATCCGGGCGTGACGCAAGGCACATAGTCAATGCCATTGGCGGCGCACCATTGGCGGTCGGCAAGGATGATGTCGCGATACCTGTCCATATCATTATGCAAAAGTGGCGTGAAACGTTGCACCATCCAGGGTAGCACGATGTCGCACTGCCTGATAACGGTGTGAAGGTAAGGGTCGGGAAGGCAATCGGCGTTCAGGTCGCGCCAGAAGGTGGGCACGCCCAGCATTATGCTGCAACCGCCATAGATGGGGTCGTTTTTCAAAAAGTCGATGAAACGCTCGATGCCTATGTTGCGCGTGTTGTAGGGGCGGTCGGGAAAACCCACGCCCCAGATAGTTACTAATGGCTTGCCATTGAAGAAAAGGTAGGTTTGCTTGCCTTTTTGGTTGGTTACCTTGACGGAATCGACCAAATATTTCCAGTCTTCGATGAGCATTGAGCAGTCTTCGCCCGCGCCTTTCAATCCCGACAGGTCGTACATAACGGCAATCGCCCGCTCGTACTTGGAAGCGGCTTCAAAAGCATTGCGAATCACATTGGTGGCGGCACCGTGCCGTGCCGACGGGCGGGCGGCACCAAAAAAGCGTTGCATAAACACGCCGTCCACGCCATAGTCTTTCATCCATTTGAAATGCAGGTCGATAGTGCTTTTGTCGGTGGCACTGAAAAAGCGAGCCGTAGAGCCATCCGCAAGTTTCAACCCTGTGGGATACGTCTTTTGGTATTCCGACACATCTGGCCACATATCTATATGGATTTTTTTCTCATCGGGATACATCACACCATCGGCAGGTGCGTGAAACCAACCCTGATAACCCGCCATCACCAAACCTTTGTAGTTGGGATAAAGCGTGTTAGACGAATGTTTGCGCGGCTGTGCATTTCCAACGAAAGCAAACAGGCACAATAGACTGACTGATAGAATTCTTTTTGTTTTCATTTTTTTACATATTTTACAGTAATTATTTTATATTTTGTTACAAAACTGATTTCGCCGGAAGCATCCGGAGTAAATTCAAAAGAGAGGACTTTTTCCTGTCCCGGGTCTAATTCATAGTGATGCACCTCTTCGATTTTTTCGCCGTTGAGGAACAGACTTACTTTCCCGACATCGGTGAGATTGCCTTTATTTTTTACATGTACAGAAATCGGTTGGTTAGGCGTTCCCGCGAATGACAAATCAAAATCGGCTGTGCAGGCATAAGGATACGTTATGGTAGTGTTCACGCCTTCCGATGGAGTTAAAAAACCCACACTGTCTTTAATCTTGTCCTGCGCTTTGTAGGACGGACTTTTTCCGCCAACCATAATTTTGAAATCGCCCACTTCCACTACCCTGTCCATTTTGTCGTTCAACAAAGAAATGTCATAGGGACTTAATGTGAAAGAAACTTGCTTTGTTTCATTTGGTGCAAGTGTCAGCCGCTCAAAGCCTTTCAGTTCCATCACGCGCGTTTTCACGGACGCATACATATCCGTTACATACAGTTGTGCCACTTCATCACCGGCAATTTTTCCGGTGTTTTTCACATTCGCCGTGATGTGAACAGTGCCATCGGGGTTGATTTGCGTTTTCAGGTCGGAATATTCAAATTGCGTATAGCTCAGCCCGTATCCGAAGCGATAGAGCGGATAAAATTCCAAATCGGAGTATTCGTATCTTCTTCCCGAAGTTTTGAAATTGTAGTAGTTTGGCACTTGCCCCACGTGTTGCGGGAAAGTAACCGGCAAGCGTCCGGCGGGATTGTAGTCGCCGAAAAGGACATCAGCCGTGGCGTAGCCACCTTCCTGCCCCGGTAGCCAGTTCACTAAGATAGCCGCCGTTTTTTCGGCAGCATACGACAGGTCGTATGCCCTGCCGGATTGCAGCACCAGAACGACCGGCTTGCCGGTGGCGCAAACGGCTTCCAGCATTTCCTGTTGATGCCCCTGCAAGATGAGCGTTGCCAAATCGTGGTTTTCGCCGGAAGTGTTTTTCATTCCCTGATAGGATTCACTCGTAGAGCAGTCGCCCAGCACCATCACCACCACATCGGATTTTTTCACGGCTTCCAACACCTTGGGCAGGTTGTAAGTGGTTTTATCGAAAAAATCGCACCCTTTTTCGTACCAGACTTTTGTGTTCTTGCCCACGGCAGCCTTGATGCCGGTCAATACGGATTTGAGTTGCCCTTCCTGCAATTTGGGCGTATAGTCGCCCGGCTGCAAATTGTCGGCACCCGGACCAATGACGGCGATATTGGCAATGGCTTTATTCAACGGGAGAATATTGTCTTTGTTGCGCAACAGCACGATGGATTCGCGGGCAACCTGCCGCGCCAATTCGCGATGCTCCGCACTGTTCCAACCCGGATAGATGGTATTCCAGTCCAAAGATTTGGCGGGATTGTGTTCAAAAAGTCCGTTGCCAAACATCACGCGCAACATACTTGCACACACTCGGTCTAAGTTTTTCATATCAATCCGCCCGTCTTTGGCGGCTTCAATCACGGATTTGTCTTTATAGACATCCCCGCAGTTGGTGGCGATGCCGGCGGCTAATGCCTGATTGGCAGCCTCCACATAGTCCTGAGCGGTGTAATGCTTGCGTGCCGTGAGATTGCCAAGTGCACCGCAATCGCTCACAATAAATCCGTTAAAACCCCATTCTTCCCGCAATATCCCTTGCAGCAATTCCTTGCTCTTGGCAATAGGAACGCCGAGATAGTCGGAATATGCCATCATAACGGATTGGCAGTCGTAAGTTTTAATCGCGTGGCGGAAAGGCACTAAATGGATTTCCCTGATTTCGCGTTCCGAAAGCCCGATGTCGTGCGAATCGCGCCCGCCGAGGGGTGCGCCGTGAATGGCAAAGTGCTTTGGCGTGGTATATAGCCCTTTGGATTGGTAGCCCTTAATCCACGCGCCGCCCATTTGGGAAACCAGCACAGGGTCTTCGCCGTAAGTCTCTTCCATCCGTCCCCAGCGCGGGTCTTGCGCCACGTCCAACACCGGCGACCACGCCTGCAACGTGTGGGCTGCCAATGTTTCATCGCCGATAGTGGCGGCGGCGGTTTCAATCAATTTCTTATTCCAAGTGGCACCCATACCGATGGCTTGCGGGAAAATCGTGGCACCACTGCCATAAGAAAATCCGTGCACCGCCTCCACCTTATTCATAAAAGGAACACCGAGATGCGGAATACCGGGAATCCCCCACCCTTCGCGCAACAATTCCATCTTGTCGGCAGGGGTCATCGCGGCTAAAAGCAACTGCACGCGCGCTTCTGTCGGCAAAGCGGCGTTCATCCACGGCTGCGCCATACCTGCCACACCCGCCAGAAGTTCGCCTACCATTGTATCCACAGTTTTCTCGACCTGCAAAACAGTCAATTCGGCAAAATTGAACGTCTTTTTCGTTACTAATTGAACGTGCGCACCATACTTGGGCGGAAAATTCAATGTGAATTTCTTTTTGTCGCCGGAAACGGTGTATTTGACCGCTTCGCCCCAATTCATCGGGTCGTAAGACACGTAGATGCTGATGTTGTCGGGAATGTCCTTTTTCGACAGGTTGCCTGTCGAAAAGACAATCCCGTTCACATCGCCGGGGTCTTGCAAGTTAATCACCAAGGGCACCGAATTAGAAACCGTGCCTTTCTGCTGCGCAAATACGGTGGCATTTGCCAAAATGAGCGCAAAGAAAATTAAAAATGTTTTTTTCATATCTCTATTTTTTTTATTAAATTTTATTCAACCGGACCATCCAAAAGCAGATTGTGCTCTTTGCCCAAATCCTTTTGTGATTGATTTTTCGTGTTGCTCCACTTGATTTCCATAACTGACAATAAATTTCGCCAGAAGGTGATGTATTCCGGCGCATCGGGGCGATAATCCAGCGTGGAGAACACTAAAGTAGCCTTTCCCCATGGATGGGTGACCAAAGCTGCTCCCGCCGGTTTTTCCAAATGCTCGTATAGCACCACTTGCGCACATTTCCGGTTTTCTGCTTGCTCGTTGAATAGCGACCAGTCCACATTGGAAGCCGCGAGCACCACATTTCCTTTTTCCACCAACGTACCGGCAAGTCCCTGCTTGATAATTTGGCGGTCGCCTTTCACTTCTGCAAAATACAAATCCGGCAGGCTGAAATATTTGCCCCATTCCGTAGCCGGATTGTTGTCAAGAGAAGTTGCCCGGCGGTTAGTGGTTTCCAAACTTAACGGCAGCAAAGCGGTTTTGAGCACGTCGGCGAGTGGTTTGTCCGCTAAGAACATCCAGATAATGCCTCCCTCTTTTTTCAGCGTTTGCAAAGGTTTTTGGATGGCTGCACATTGTTGGGCTGTAACATTTTCCGCATCCACAATTAACACCTTTTGGGTGGGTTTTTCCGAAAAGTCAATCCCGATATTTGCGAGTTTATTATACAATTCATTCCCTTTGTCTCCGACAAAATACGCCTGATTGTAACGGCTTGGTATCACCGGCTTTTCCGGAATCAGATGTTCCTTGTAGGTATCCCACGGGGACGATGTCGGAGCATTTTTGCGTAATGCTGCCTGCAACGCTTCAAACATCGGCAATGGTCGATATAACGGCAGAGAAGGGTCTAAACCCGGATTGAAAGTCGTAACATAAGGCGGGATTCGCTCGTATTGATAGCCGGGTTTACCCTCTTCGTAGGGCTTCCCCGCAAAAATGCCGTCCTGCAAATTGGGCAAACGGGAATAATCGGAATAGCCGAGATTCAGATGTTCGATGCCAAACCAACTGACTTCGGAAGGGGAATAATACGACAAATAGGGCAACGCCATTTGCGCCGCATTCTGATAGACATCAACGGCTAAGGCTTCACTTCGCCCGCGATAGGACCGGAAAGCCGCATCGCCCGCGAAAGGATACAACTGAATGGGGCGACCATAGTACGTGGCACCAGATTCGCCCACAATCAAGGGTTTATGAAGATTTTCCGGTAAGTCTTTCAAATTCAAGCCGTGACCAAAATGCTTGCTCCAAACCGGCAGTTGTCCGTCCATATCGCGGTCGCCGTCCAAAGTGATGAAATCGCGTGTCGTGTCGAATTGCTTGACGGAAAGTGCCAGTTTGACCAATTGCGCATCCCAGCGGGCAGAAACTTCTTTTTCGGGCTTATTCAACAGGGCGATGGCAAACATTTCATTGCCTGCGCTCCAGCCGACCACCGACGGATGGTTGCGGTCGCGGAGGATAAGCCTTTTCAGATGCTCGTGCGACCGTTCCCAAGTTATATCTTCTTCCAGATTGAGGCGGATGGAACTGCCAAACAGGGCGGTTTCGTCCAACACCATCAAGCCCATCTCATCGGCAAGGTCGTAATACACCCGCGACCAAGGCTGCGCGTGAGGGCGCACCGCATTGCCGCCAAAATCTTTAATCATCTGATACCACGCGTAGGCAAAACGCCGCGAACAGATATAGGCACTGAACGGATGCTGAATATCACCGAAACATTGGATTTTTTTGCCGTTCAAATGAAACTCATCCCCCACAATCGTAAATTGCCGCCAACCGAATCGGGTGGCTTTGATGTCGCAGGTCTGCTTTTGAGCCTTCGCGTGAAGCAACAAGGTATATAAATTCGGAGCATCCGGCGACCAAGTTTTTAGTGCCGACCCCACTTTGGTGGTGATGTGAACGGTTTTTGTCTCGCCCGCTTTCACCTCTATCGGTTTGGCAAGCGTAATGTTTAAAACCTCTTCGCCCAAATGCCAGCGAATGGTGTAGGGATTGCCTTCATTGTCATTGAGCCACTCCTGCACACTTCCTGTCAAGTCCAATTTCTGCTTTTTATTGGTTTGGTTGGTAATTTGAAGTTCAACTTCCAACTCATTTTGAGAAAGCCAAGGTTTAATGAACACGTTGGTAATGCGAATGTCGGGAACGGCAAACAAAAACACATCCTGCCAAATGCCAATCAAATCGTCGGTATTGGAGCCTGTCGGGTAGGTGGCACCAAAATATTTATACTTGGGATGTTTTTTGTCGAACAAGCGGCTGTGACGCAAGCCAACCCTGATTTCATTGGCACCATCCGGCTGAATCGCCTCGGTAATATCCGCCTCAAAGGGCAGGTGGGCATCAAAATTGCGGGCTACCTCTTTGCCGTTCAACAAAACCACACATTCACCGGCAACTGCTTCAAAATGCAGGAGCAAGCGTTTGTTTTTCCACCCTTCCGGCAAAATCATTTGCTTTTTCAGCCACACCATACGGGCACCGTCCCAATGCTTCGGATAACTCGGATAATAAACGGAACTTGGGGCATACGGAAAGTCCGTGCCTTCGCCCACATTATTCCCACTACCCCAATTATTGACATTGACAGGGGAAGGAATTTTTATCCGTGTCGTTTCCCATTTTTCGGGCAGTGGCAACGGCAATTCGGGCGCAACACCCGTCCCGCTTTCCCAAGAGGCGGGAACAGGCATAATTTGCAAATCCCAAAACCCATTCAGGCAAATTTCTTCGCGATATGGTGCTTCCTGTGGAATAGTCAATCCTTCCGCAGGGGAAAAATCGCCATCGAAACGAATGCCTTGCGCCAAACCGGAGGGAATAGCAAAAAGAAGGCAACATACCAAACTTCCGACATTTAAATTTGTTTTCATTTTTTTTTTAATTTATTCTGCCGATGGCGGAACATTTTCCGGCGCAGCACCCCAACTTTTATTCGCTTTGTCGCCCATCACCAGCACCAATTTGCCGCCATTGATGATGTCTTCTTGCGCAAACCACGGCTTGTTCCATTCTACGCCGTTCAAAGTAGCCGATTGAATGTATTTGTTCGTCTCGGAGGTGTTTGGTGCATCAATTTCAAAGACTTTTCCGTTGCTTAGTTTCACTTTGATGTTTCGGAAGACGGGGCTGCCGATGTTGTAGGTGGGCGACCCCGGCGTGACCGGATAGAAGCCCATCGACGAGAAGACTACGAATGCCGACATACCGCCGCCGTCTTCGTCGCCCGGAACACCCATCAAATCGTTGCGATACCACTGTTTCAGCAGTGTGCGAATGCGTTTTTGGGTCATCCACGGCTGCCCTGCGTAGTTATACAGGTAGGGAATGTGGAACGAAGGCTCGTTTGCCATCGAAAATTGACCTACATTGCCGGTTTGGTCGGGCAGTTGCGCATAAAATTCAAACTTGCTTTTGCCTAACGGTTTTTGGAAGGTTTTATTCATATTGTCGGCAAACTTTTCGGGCGAACCCATCAGTTGGATTAAGTCTGCGGGGTTGTGGGGCACATCCCAACGGTAAGTATAGGCATTGTTTTCGTCGTAATAGTTGCGCGCACCCTGCCCGCCGGAGAAAATGTAGTCGAACGGCTCAATGAAATCCCCTTTTATATCTTTCGGGTGAAAAAAGCCCGTTTCGGCATTGTAGAGATGGCGATAATTGTGCGAAGCATTAAGGAAACGGTGATAATCATCGTCGTGCCCCAACTGCTTTGCTATCTGCGCCAGGCACCAATGGTCGTAACTTGTGCCGAGTGTTACTGCCACCGGTTGCCGCTTTTCTCCCGGATTCACGGCGGCGATATATTCCTTTTCGCCGTCGTTGATGGCAGGGAAATAGCCTTTTTCGTGGTAAAAGACGTCCAATTCGGTGTTTGGCAACTTCGTCCACGGCAGGAAAGATTTTTCTGTCAGTGCCTTTTTGCAGGCGATGTAGGCTGCCTCCAAGTCAAAGCCTGTCAAGCCTTTGCAATAAGCATCCCAGATGACGGCTACGGCGTGATTGCCGTTCATACGGTGGCTGTCGCCCGTGATTTCGGGGAAAGTGGGCATCCAGCCGTCTTTCGCCTGTTGCGCCATGCGGATGTAGGATTTTATCATATCCGTTTCCCTTTCCGATTCAATCAATACCCGCAGGGGGTGGGCGGCGCGGTAGGTATCCCAAATCCAATCATCGGTGTAAAAAGGAACGCCCTCGTCGTTATGCACCGTTTGGTCGGTTGCCGAATAGTATCTGCCGTCTTCGGAAATGCAAATCATTCGCTCATACACCCGATAGAGGGACGTGTAGAACACCGTTTTGTCGTTGTCGCAATTGCCCGACACTTCAATTTTGCTCAAAGCCGCGTTCCATTCTTTGCGTCCGGCAGCTGCGATTTCATCCACGCTATAGGTGTTGATTTCCCGCTTGAGATTTTTTTCAGCCTGCGCCTCGTCAATAAACGAAATGCCGTAGCGGAGGTTGATTTGCTTGCTGTTGAACGTCAAAACGCAGGCATCGTTCGCGCCTGACGAAGTGAGCCGCTCTGCACGAGCAATGGGCTGCTCGGCTTCCAGATAAACATAAATAGTGGTGGGACCGCCGTTGATAAGTTGATAACCGGATATGCCTGTGGGCGTTTGCGTCAGTTTCCCGTTGCGCGAATTAATGATGATTTGATTCGTTGCGTCGTTCTGAAACGTGATGGCATATATCCCTGCCTGATGCGAAGGCGCATAATCGACCTGAATATTGTCTTCATCCAGATAGACGGAATAGCGATACGGCGCGACCTTCTCATTGTCGTAGGTGTAGCGCACCACGGACGGGAGATTGTCTTTCGTCCCGCTCACGGGGCTGATATTAAACGCCGAACTACCCCTGTGGCTTGTTACAGCCACAGGCAAACCGTTTATCAGGTCGCTCGTATAATCGGAGCGTTCGGGATAGACACGCAGCATACTGTTGGGCAGATGCACGGTCGGATAGGTTGGCACCAAAAGGTGACTGATATTACCCATATAGGGATTTACATACTCAACGGGCGACTTTGCCGCCTTGCTGCATCCGCACAATGCGGATGCCAAAATAAACGAGGGAAGAATGTATTTTTTCATTTTTTAAATAATTTACTTTGATAAACTTCGTTTTTTACTGCAAATGTACATTTACAGCCTTAATTATCTCTTAATTTTTCCTTAATATGACGTCGAAGACGAAATAATTTGCAACAGTTGTATTTCCTTCCACAAGTGCCTCTTCCGCTTTTCCAATATAAATACCATACGCTCCATTGTTTTGAGATAAATTATCTTTGACCGTTATTTTGCGCAAGCCATCCATTTGGGTATCGAATGAAATACCGCTGGCATCATTCCCCTCCGTCAGGTTGTTGATTACCTGCACGTTTTCGCTTTCGGTACACCGGATGCCTGAAAGTTGGTTGCGCGCCGCTTCATTGCCTGTGATAATGACATCCCGAGCAAATGTCAGATTGATTCCGTTGCCCCAAGGGGACGTATCGAATCGGCTGTTTTGTACTTCGCAATTGTTCACATGGGATAGATGGAGGTTGTGATGAAAACCTGCACCGGGCACCACACTTGCGCCGTTGTCGCTAAAATCACAATGAATAACTTTTACGCCGGATGCACCCAAAACGGAAACACCGCTGCGTGTACAGTTTTGTACAGTAAGATTTTCAAAACGGATGTTTTTCATCTGTCCGTCTGTCAGCGCAAAGAACAGGATGCCTTCACGAGCCGGTGCGTTCATATACGAACGGTTTCTTCGGTCGTGATTGGGGTCGTTGTTGGTAACCGTATTGGTGGCTCCTTCGAGCAACAAATCCCGAATAACTACATCGTGCATATCCCTTTCGGCATTGGCAATCGTCTGTCCGCTTGCACGGGGCGACAAGACAAGGATAGATTTTTTACCCTGTCCTGCGAGAGTGATACCGCTCTTGAGCATCAGGGTTTTGGATAGCGTATGAACGCCTTCCGTCAGCACAATCCATTTGCCGGTATTGGCATACTTGTCGATGACTTCCTGAATAGAATCGCCGGGGTGGACGAGAATGGCATCCTGAGGCGGCGTAGCTGTGCTCTTATCCAATGCTCCTGTTTGTGAAGGCAACAAAGCCCTTTTTTCCGAAACAAGCGATTTATTGCCGGAGGCATTCGCCGTTTGCGCTCTCAAAGACGTTAGCACGCCGATAGAAGATTTTTCGCGTGCCGTTGGCTTCGGTAAAGAAATCTTTGATGGTAGGATAAAATACCGACAACACCAATTGCTTGAATTGCTTTTGGTCTTTTTCAGTCCAATGGGAATTGGTGTGTTTGATTATTTCCGCCGCGTTCAGGAAGTTGGGGCTGAACAAACCGACATTTAATTTGGCATTGTTTTCATCAAAATTCCATAAACGATACGACCAGGCATTCAGTATTTCAATGGCTTTGCGGGCATATACTTCATCTTCGGTAATGTACCACATCAAAGCGTGATTGTATGCTGCGCTTGCACTCCGCTCATATTCGCGTCCGCCCATGCTGTTTGCGCCATAAGGTCCAACGGAAACAGACGTAACCGGCGACGGATTAAAGTCGAGGGACGTTTGGTTTTTTAGATTTTCAAATGCTGTTTTCCAAGGCTCTTTTTTTGCCAATACCATTTGCTTCATATAATCCAAATCTTCCCGCCTCTGCGACATTCCGGGATGTACAAATGGTTTTGCGGCAAATGTTTCGCTTGTTATTCCATCATGCGGTCGATAAATCGGTTCATTAGCGAACTTATAATCAGGTTCTTTCCCCATTGTAAATTTCAGAACGCCTCCGTTCATAATGTCCTTATGTGAAATAAATGAGAAAGGATAAGCCTTTCCGTTCAGTTCAACAGATTGAATATAACTGTTTTCAGAAGAATTATTCAGTGCTTCGACCGTAAATTTCTTCCCGTTTTCGAGGTTAATTGTCGCCTTGTCGAAAAGCGGACTGCCGAAGACATAGTCGCCCGAAGCGGTCAGCACAGGGTAAAAGCCCAAGGACGAAAGCACATACCATGCCGACATTTGCCCGCAATCTTCATTTCCGATAATCCCGTCCGGTTGGTCGTGATAAAACTCTTTCATGATTTTACGAACTATACGAGCTGTTTTCCACTGCTGACCAACGTAGGCATACATATAGGCAATATGATGGCTTGGTTCGTTGCCGTGAGCGTACTGCCCAATCAGCCCTGTCAAGTCAATCAGCACATCGGGGTCGTTGGGGTCGGAATCAAGCGAAAAGAATTGGTCTAAACGGTCGATGAAAGCGACTTCTCCGCCCAACAGTTCAATCAATCCGTTCACATCCTGAGGAACAAGCCAGAGGTATTGCCAAGCGTTTCCTTCCGCATAATCGGTGGCATAAGGACGTTTCGATTTGAGCGGGTCAAAAACAGGATTCCATGAGCCGTCAGCCATTTTCCCACGGGGAAATCCGGATTCCTTATCGTAGTATAGTTTATAATTTTCAGCCCTCTTCTTGAAATATTCATAATCGGCTGTTTTTCCTAACTTTTTAGCCATCAAAGCGATACAAGCGTCGCCGATTGCATATTCCAAGGCACTTGCCACAGGGCGGTTTTTCATTACATCGGAAGGAATGGGTTTTAAATCCCGCACGTAATCCAATCCTCTCAAATCGCTCATTGCCGTGGTTTTCAAAGCGTTATACGCTTTTTCCGCATCAAAACCCTTGATTCCTTTTATACAGGCTTCGGCAATCACCTGAAAACTGCTTATTCCTACCATTGTGCCTGTGTCATAGCTTCTCAAATGCCAGATAGGAAGCGCGCCCGTTTGGTCGAAAATCGCCAGCATACTGTTTACAAAATCGCCTACTTTGTCGGGATTTGTGATGGTAAACAGCGGATGAGCCGCGCGATAGGTATCCCAAAGCGAGAAAATCGTATAATTATCAAAAGAGGCATTCTTATAAACTTTCCAATCGGAACCCATATAGTCGCCGTTATGGTCGTTAAACAGCGAAGGATGCGTCATGGCGTGATACAGGGACGTATAAAAAATACGCTTGTCGGCTTCATTCGTTGTTTCAATTTCAATTTTAGCCAATTCCTTTTCCCATAAGTCAAGCGCGCGGTTTTTGATTTTATCGAAATTCCAATCGGGAATTTCGGCTTTGATGTTTGCAAGCGCATTTTCGGTGCTGACCGGCGAAATGCCGACTTTCAGCAATACTTTTTCCGGCGATTTTTTGAAGAAAATCAATCCTTTCAATGAAGTGCCGGTTGCTTTTTTCCCTGCAATTAATGTTGTATTGTCATAAATGGCAAAATCGGTAACGGGGACTGATGATTTTATAGCAAAAAACACTTTTTGTTTTTTCGCCCAGCCTTCCGAACTGCGGTAGCCTTTCAGGGTATATTTATCGACTATTTCAAGATAAGTATCTGCCGATTTGTCGTTCAAACCTTCTTTTAAGTCAATGATGATGCGGGCGTTTTCGCCTTGCGGAAAAGTATATTGATGAAATCCGACACGCTCGCTTGCCGTGAGTTTGACGTCAATATTGTAATCATCCAATTTCACGCTGTAATAACCCGGTTTTGCCGTTTCGTTTTTATGTGAAAATTTAGAAGCGTAACCGCTGTAACGTTCGATTTCCTTGCCTTTGTCTAATTTCACATCGCCCATATACGGCATAATCAACACATCGCCCAAATCGCCGATACCTGTTCCGCTGAGATGCAGTTGCGGAAATCCGATGATTACACTGTCCCGGTAATTATATCCTGAACACCAATCCCAACCTTTGAAAAAATTGGAAGGACCAACCTGCACTGCCCCAAAAGGAACATGGGCACCGACAAAAACATGACCGTGCCCGCCTGAGCCGATGAAGGGGTCAACATAGCCGGTAACTTTCCGGGGTTGAGCCGAGAGACCGGACAAAACCGAAACGAAGCATAAAATGCTTATAATTAGTTGTTTATTCATTATATATATATATTTATAGCCGTCATAAAAGAAGCCGCCCTCCCTTCCCTGACACATTGCTCAAATGCCGGAAAATAATATGTGATAATTTGTTTTTATTTACCAATTATCTGTACGAAAAGGAGTAACCGGAATGCCATAGATGCTGAAAAGGCTTGCTTCCACAAAATTTTTGTAAGCATACCTTACGGCAACCGGATTCGGGACGCCTCCACAGGTTACAACAAGCCTTGCCGTTTTGGTTTCTATTTCGGCTTTTGCCGGATGAAAAACCTTATCTTCTCCGGCAATTTCAAAGCCTTTCAGGTCAGTCCACATGGGACAAATTCCTCCGGGTGCATTGTTGAAGTCTATATAAATCCTACTATCGACCTTTTCCATTGATTTATATTCCGGCGACAAATAGCCAAAACCCGATTTTCCGTAAGTTTTTGCCAACGCCCAATAGGCAAGCCTGTTGCCTACCGTTTCCTTATCCATCGGATGGATAAAGACAGGGTGTCCGATGTCCATCGTCAACGCCATTCCGGAATTGGGAATATCTTTCATGTTCTTAAACTGCACTTCCCTGAAACGGGCTGCGGATGTGCCGTCGGCTCCTTCGTAGTTGAACGGCGCTATCTGCACGAAATAAAAAGGAAATTCGCCAACGCCCCATTTTTGCCGCAAGTCTTTCACAAAAGCAGGCATCAGTGCTGCGTATTGGTCTGCATTGTCGCGGTTGCTCTCGCCTTGATACCACAAAAATCCCTTAATCGTAAAGTTTATCGCCGGTGCTATTTTGGCATTGTATAAAACACAGGGTGTAGCCGTCGGATTTTTCACCTGTTCATCGTTATCAAGAATTGACAAGTTGATTTCCTTAAAAGGACTTATCGCTTCGCGGCTCATCCATGCCTCAAGTTTAGAGCCTCCCCACGATGAAACGATTATTCCGACCGGAACTTCCAAAACTTCCCGGATATAAGAAGCAAAATAGTAGGCTACGGCACTGATATTGGCAACATTTTCCGATGAATTATCCATCCACCGCCCTTTGCAGTCCGACTCCGGTTTCTTGCTAAACTGCCTTACCCATGCGCCTTTTTCGGAATCGGTTGTAAACATCCGGATAGGCATCGAAGGCTTGGCTTTGGCGATTAAATCGTTTGTGTTTTTTGTGGGCTGGCGGTCGAATCCGCGCACCGGCATTTCCATATTCGATTGACCGGAACAGAACCAAACTTCTCCGATGAGGATATTTTTCAAGACGGTTTCCATCCCGTCGCTGATGCTTATTTCATACGGACCTCCGGCAACGGGCG
This sequence comes from Bacteroidia bacterium, assembly GCA_025996755.1. Classification (GTDB taxonomy): domain Bacteria; phylum Bacteroidota; class Bacteroidia; order Bacteroidales; family Azobacteroidaceae; genus Azobacteroides. The sequence goes on along the minus strand of BNTR01000001.1, from coordinate 55,413 downwards.
TTTCGACGGTTGTCAGCCATTTCCCTTCCGCATCGCTCGTTGCAGTATAAATTTTCTTATTCCACGATGTTTTGACAATAACTTTTGTTTTTACATTCGCTTCGCCCCAAAGTTTGACAGTTGACTGCTGCTGCAAAACCATGCTGTTTCCCAGTATTGACGGCAATTTTATTGCGGCGTGGAGAACCGTTCCCGATAACAGGAAACAGATAAAAAGAACAAGTGCATTTATTTTTTTTCGCATACAAATAATAATTTAAGCCACAAAGATAACTTTGCAGCCTTAATTTTTCCTTAAATTTCCCTTAATTTTCCACTAAATGTAAAATATTTTTTATTTTACGTTTGTTTTTTTCAGAAAATGGGGGAGGACTCATTTGTCCACCCCCATTCCCTTCTAAAATAACATGAAATTCAACTTATTATGGGACTTGTATTTCCTTGATGGTTGTGAAATTATTGGCACCCATTCCGGGGTAATTGGTCGATGCATTTTCCGCTGCTGTCTGGCAGTTCATGGAAACACGTATCCAATAGCTGATGCCCGTGTATTTCACCGGTCTTTCGCTGATAAATTCCAGCACTTGTCCTTCCATATCATTGGTCAAAGCCAGTGCTTTTGGATAAAGGTCTAAATCCCGTGAACCCGTGTTGACGGTTCTTGAAATTAACAGCCACGCCTCTTTCATATCCGGCATATCATATCCCGATTTTTGATTTCTCTTGAAGCGTACCGAACAACTGATTTTGTTGTCCGGTAAGACGGTAGGCTCACTTACCCATTCGATGGACAAATAGGGCGTTACGGTGAAATCTTTGGTGGTTCCTTTCCCTATTTTCAACAACTCGCCTGCCTCGTCTTCATTGTCTTTGTACGAGTCGTCGTATGGATAGAAAGCACCGTTGTAGGGAAGTATCAGGTATTCGCCCGAAAACATCTTCGTATGCCTGTACGTGCCGTCCTGTTGCACTTTCAGCGTTTGGTTGCCCACATAAGCGTCCGGGTCGCCTTTTGCCCAGCTCACTTCCCGAATCCGGATGATGCCGGTTCCGTGGTCTACCTGTAAGGGCTGATTGTCTGTGCTGCTGAAAATGGTTCCCTGAATAGTCGCATCCGGTCCGTCATAGTTATCTATCTCACAAGACACCGCAAACAGACTGATTGACAGAAAAAACATATATTTATATAAATTTTTCATATTCCTTTACTTTTAATATTATTATTGATTTCTATTCTTTTGCAACAACGGATTGTTTTTCAACTCATCGGCAGGAATCGTTTCGTAGTAATCATTCACATTGAAAGTGATTCTGTCGCTACCTGCTTCGGTGTTTTTTGAATCGTAGATGTATTTGCCGTCCGGTGTTCCGGAGGCATCCACTGTCGCCCCTTTGCTAAACATAAATGAATACAATCCCCGTTTGCGGTAGTTATTGATTTGCGTATCATAAGTAAACCACCGAAGCAAATCCCAGTAGATTTTGCTTTCAAACGCCAATTCTTTATACCTTTCGACCCTGACAATTTGCAATCCGCGTGTAGGTGCTTCAACAAACGAGCCAATCCCATGTGCTCCCGGTTTAGTCCAATTGGTATATCCCGGCTCCGTAGATAATTCGGCGGGGCTGGTCAACAATGTGGCACCGGCACGGTCACGAACGGCGTTAATCACCTCGAAAGCATCCTGCAACATATCCGTGCCGGCATAAGTGGGTTCTCCACTTTGCGCCAGTTCAATAGCAGCCTCAGCACGGTTTAGCAACACTTCTCCGTAACGAATCTCAACCCAGGGTTGTGTGGATTGAAACAAGCCTGTTTGTGAGATTGTCATGCCCAGATTGATGTATTTGCGCCCATGGAAACCCGTCAAAGTGCTGTTCCCTCCATTGTTAGACATTTTGGGTCCGTCTTGTCCATTCTTGAAAATCTTCAATCCATCCACCTCGTACAAATCGGTTTGTACATTCGGCGTAGCGGATGAATTGATAATGATGCCGTCTGCAAACAAGTTGGAGGTGTATGGTGCCGGCGTTACGCTTCGATAATTTCCGCCGTCGGCACCATCGTCCTTGCTGAACTTTTTGAATTTATCCACCGCAGGGTCAATATCCTTATTGAAAATTCCGGCGCGCAAATCCAATTTAAGTCCTTTGTACGTTTCTCCCGGGAGCAACAGATTGGCTCTCAGGCGTGGTTCGGCTCCATCCCAAAGTTGGTGGCAATTGTCGTAAACAATATAATCGCCATTGGCATCAAATGCGCTGAAGTGACCGGTAGCGGGGTCAAGGGGCAGTCCATCGAACAATTCCACCCAATCCAATGTCGGATTGAAACGGTCGCCGTAAGTGGTTACCATACGTGGAGGACACATCACAGCATCATAAGAATGCGCCCAATTGTTGAGTTCGTATTTGCGAATCCATATCGTTTCTTTGTTCGTCTCTGCTTTTTCCCATATTTCGGCATAATTGGCAGTCTTATCGGCACCGGCATTGTGCAGTTCATAGTGCCCTTCCACTAATTTGGCAGCATCCCAGGCAATTTTGAAATACCCGTTTGCACGGTCTTGGGGAATACCTTCCAGCATCACGCCTTCCACCGACCATTCCGGGAATTTGAACGCTCCATATCGTGCAGTAGTGGCGGCATGTAATGCAACGCGACTTTTGAAGGCGGCGGCTATATATTTATTGGCGCGTCCCGCTTCGCTTGTTTCTCCCATTTTTGCGATAGCATCGTCCAAGTCAGCCAAAATGAAATCGTAAGTGGCTGCATGGCTGCTACGGGCGATGTACAGTGTGCTTACGTCGTCTGAGTTATATTGCTGCGGCTCTTCGACGAGCGGCAGTCCGCCATATCTTTTCGCCAATTGAAAATAAACATAGGCGCGAATAAATTTGGCTTCGCCGAGCCAACTTTCCACTCCAACCAACGTTTCTGCATACTTGGGCAAGTCGCTGATGAGCATATTGGCATTGCGGATAATCTTAAAACCTTCGCTCCAATAGCCGGTTTTATGACGTTGCTTGCCCACATTATTACGATTCAGCATTTCGCCTGTTGAATTAGCAGTAGATTGGATATTCAGGTTGTTGAAATAACCTCCCTGCAAACCGTTGGCATTTGAATCGTAATGGAAATCTTCCATGGGTAATTTGTTGTACATACCGGCCATGTAAGCTTTGATGCCGGCTTCGTTGTATATATCCTCCGCTTGCAGAATGGTTTTTGTAGTAATATCCAAATCTACACATGAGGACAATAGGAATAGGCAAGACAAAAAGGATGTCCATGCTGCTATTCTCTTCCTGTTATTATTATACTTTTTCATATATTTCTTTTTTTAAAAATTAAAAAGTGATAGAACCTCCAAAATTGAATGTCCTGTTGAGAGGATATAAGTAGCCGTTTAATTCCGAAGGTTTTTCAGGGTCTACACCTCTCACATTCGTAAATGTCAATAAATTATACGCATTAACAAAGACGCGGAGGCGTTGAATGCCTGATTTTGCCAGTATGCTTGTTTTAACGGGGACAGTATAACCTATCTCGGCACTTTTCAAACGCAGGTAGGAACCGTCCTGTATGCAAAATTCAGACCGGGTATCGGCTCTTGTTTTTCCGTAGGGATAATATCCGGATATCCATTTATTAGAGGGGTTGTAGGGGTCTACATCCGGGTCAACGGGATGCCATCTGTCATAAAGAAGTTCCAAAGCGTTTCCGTCCCATGTCAAAGGATTCAGCAACTGCTCGCCGTAAGAGACATAAGACAGGGCTGAACCTTGGAAAAGCAGGCTGAAATCAATACCTTTCCAGTCGCCACTGATAGTGGCACCAAAGTTCATTAACGGATAGTTTCGTTGTCCGTTAGTGTCTTCATTGGGGTGCGTAGTGGTTGCAATCGGATGATTATCATTATCGTCAATCACGCCATCACCGTTCCAATCTTCATATATCGGGTCGCCCGGCAACGTGCCTGCATTGGCATAGAGCGAATGGGCAATCTGGTCGAAGGATGTATATTGTCCATTCGCGCCATTTCCAAACCAAATATCCGTGTAGCGACCTACTTCGTTTCTTCTCCAATAATCGTAGGAGTTGGAGCGTTCGGGCTGTATTCTTTTTGTTGCCATGTTTCGTGTCATGGAAACAAAACCGGTTACATTATAACGAAAGTCGTCGATTTGGTGACGATGACGCAATTCAATTTCAAACCCTTTCGTGCGGGAGGCATTATAGTTTATTTGTGATAGCCCTGACCCGAAAGTGCCGGGAACAACCACCCCGGGTGTAGCCAATTCGCCTTCCAAGTCGCGTTGGAAAATCTCACCTGTGACACCCAACAATCCGTCCCATAAATCAACGTCAAGTGCCACATTGGCTATTTTAGAGGTCATCCAGGTGATAAGAGGATTGGCGGCATTTCTAAAACCGAGCGCATTGGTGAACGTATTTCCAAATATATATCCTTTCGGATAAGTTTCACGGTTACCATTCGTTTGTGGATAATCATATCCATTTACAAATTGGAACTGCAAACTGCCGTCATCCCCCAACTCACCGTAAGAGCCTCTCAACTTCAAATTATTGACATAAGGAAGATTATCTTTGATGAACGATTCTTCCGAAAGCCGCCATGCTGCAAGTGCGCTCGGAAAGGAACCCCATCGCTTTGCCGGTGCATTTCTTGACGAGGCATCGGAGCGAATCGTTAATTCCAGCATATAACGACCGGCATAATCGTAGTTAACTCTGCCGATGACACTTTTTGAGGCATCCTCGGCTAATGGACCGCCCGTAGCCAATTGGTTTGCATCGCTATTTCCGGAGTCCAAAAAAGGAACCGGTATGGAAAATTGCCGAAAAGCCCGAATGCCGTAATTTTGATTATACCGTTCTTCGTAAGCCAGCAAAGCGGAAACATTGTGGAATCCAAACGAGCGTGTATAATCTGCCTGAGTTAGCCACAAAGTGCTATAACTGGTGTCGAATGTCCGGTTAAGACTGGTCGGAGTATTGCGGTTCCAAGATTGATAGGTGTCATTGGCAGCCACATAGCGATAGTCTTTGTATTCATTCCTCCAAGTAGTGTTATCATTGAATGTCTTGTCGTAGCTGAACATGGTCTTTAACTTCAAGCCTTGAACAAACGGTACTGTATATTCCAGATTCATGTTCGACTGCAAAAGTGTCTTCTTGTTTTGGATATACCCGCTCAATTCGGGATGAATCATCGGCACCACATTCTGTTCCTGGTCAGGATGATAATAATAAGGAGCCGTTTGATTGGCATACAAGGGATCGGTGGGGACGGAACGCCACAATTGTTTGAATACTTCCCAGGTCGATGTATTCTGCCGATTCGTTTCATCCATGATAACATTCAATTTCAATCCGGCTTTCAGGTTATTTGTAACCTGTGTGTTGAGATTCGACCTCAGGTTGTAACGGTTGTAGTTAGCCGAATTGGTGGTAAAGAAACTCCCCTGGTCGGTATAACCCAAATTAATGTAATAATCCGTTTTCTCACTGCCGCCACTCACCGCAATGTTGTGCTGCTGTTGAGGCGCAGTATTACGCAAAACCAATCCATACCAATCGGTATCGGGCAATTCGCCGCTCGCCAATCTGTCGAAATACGCTTGGTCGTATTGTTTGGTAGGACTGGTCGTGTTTCGCATGGTCGTTTCATTGTAGAGAATAGCCCGGTCGTAAGCATTTATCGGCTGCAGTCTTTCGGCAGGTGTTTGGATGCCGTAATACATGGAGTACTCGATTTTTGCTTTCCCTTTTTCGCCTTTTTTAGTCGTTATCAGGATAACACCGCTACCTCCACGCACGCCATAAATAGCGGCGGAAGCATCTTTCAGGACAGAGATACTCTCGATGTCGTTAGGGTCCATGCGAGCCAGGTCGCCACGGGGCACCCCATCCACCACCAAAAGTGGAGTGCCTAAACCACGAATGTCAAATTGATTCGTGAAAACACCCGGTTCAGAGGTCATTTGTACCACACGAACACCCGGCAATTTACCGGTCATCATGTTCTGAACATTGGTGTTTTTGGTAGCATCCAGTTCTTTGCTGCCGATAGCAACCACAGAACCCGTCAGCGTTGCCCGCTTCTGCGTGCCATACCCCACCACCACAACTTCCTCCAACGCCTTGGAATCTTCGCTCAGGGTAACATCAATACTCGTCCTGCCGTTTATGGCAATCTCTTGGGCGGAATAACCCAAATAACTAACTGCCAACGTGGCGTTGGCGGACACTCGCAGGGAGTATTTTCCGTCTACGTCGGTGGCAGTTCCATTAGAAGGATTACCCTTCTCGACGACACTTGCGCCGATGATGGGTCCATCCGCATCACTGACAACGCCGGATACGACGCTGTTTGCCTCTTGGGGCACCTCAGCTTGCAAATCGTGTACCCCCCCCCCCATGTAGAGGACTGCGACACACAAAAGTGCTTTTAATGAGCCATTTTTTAATTTTTTTCGCATAAATGATAGTTTTAAATTGTGTATAATCTTGAAATAATCGTTCACTTTTTTGTGCTTTCAACCACTCCTCTGAAATAACCGATTGATTCGGCAATACCGAAAAACGGGTCTTTCATATTCCGTTCGTGTTCCAAACTGCACACCCCTGTATAACCGACTTCTCGCAAAGCCCTTACGAGAGCAGGAAAATCAATGATTCCGCGCCCTATTTCTACGGAATAGCCCTTCTTGGTGCTGTCGGTAACGTCCTTGATGTGCATATCGAATACCCTTGTATGGTATTTCTTCAAATCTGCCACCGGGTCTTTGCCGTTGCGCAAATCATGCCCGACGTCCAAACACATACCGATGCGCGGGTCTAAGTCTTTGGTGTGATTCCAAACATCTTCCGCATCCGGATAGGTTTGAATATCAGGTCCGTGCAGGTGAATGGCATAGTTGAAGCCGTATTCTTTCACTTTTTTATCCACATAGGGGAGCAATTCGTAGTTCGGCACTCCCACGATGGTCTTCACACCCACCCTTTTAGCGTATGCAAAACCATTATCTACTTCCGCCTCTGTTTTCATATAGATAGGACCCACGGCATATCCGGTTACCCCTTTGGCGGCTAATTTAGCGTGGAACGCCGCAATCTCCCCGTCGGTGCTCTTGAAGGGTAAATGAAAATCCTTGATACACAGATAGTGTACATCCAATTTTTCCATCGTTTCCAAGGTCTTGTCCAAGTCGAAATTGACGAAAGTAAAGCCCGCCATTCCTAATTTGAACGATTCGCCTGTTTCGGGCGGAAACTGGGTGCCGTCCTGTTTCAACCGATTGTCTTGAGCCAACAGATTGGCAGACCATACTAATGCAATAATTAACAGTATATTCTTTTTCATGATTGTGTTTTTTTATATTTTGTAAAATTGTTCCCATCCCTTACGCGGCGGCATTTGAGTCAGCATAGAATTTGCAAATGCGTTATTGGTGATTTGCTTGGCATTCCGGTCCAATAAAAGTTGCGTATTCATCCTTTGCGCCATCACTCCCAGCGAAAATACCTGACTTAATGTGCCGTGAATTTCAAACGGCGAACGGGTCTTTTCTTCTCCCATACAAGCCAGTAAGAAATTGGCAAAGTGGTTGGACGTGCTTTTGGGCACTTCCGGCAACTTGTTTTGCATCTCTTTCGCCACGTCTTCCGGAATAATAGACAAGGTGCTACCGTGTGAACCGCCTTTGAAAATGAGGTCTTTGCTGTAAATAATTTTTCCCGGATTGAGCTTCGTGGGCTGCAATTTGCCACCGGCTACCGGCGGTATATTCGGGTCAATATCGGAAGTGCCATAACCTGCCGGAATAGCAGGCAAATTCTTCACCCCATCATACCACGTAACATCCACCGCAGGCATATCGCCCCTCCTCGGAAACCGAAACAGTATCGTGGAGGCTTTCGGGAAGAAATAATCATTATGCCCTTCGCATTTGAGAGCCGTTACTTCGTAAGGTAAACCCAATTCGAGAAACTCATGCACGGTATCCAGAATATGCGCACCCCAATCGCCCAGAGCACCCATGCCGAAATCATACCAACCGCGCCAGTTGCCATAGTGAAACTTGTCGGTATAATCATGCCACATAGAAGTCATCAACCAAGTGTCCCAATCCAATGTCTTGGGAACCGGCTGTGCATCCGGAAATTTCTTGATTGCAGGGTCGTAAGGATGCCACCGTCTGTCGCCATTCATGTGGGCTGTCACTTCGGTCACGTCTTTAATGATTCCGGCATCTTTCCATGCTTTGAACTGAAAATAATTGGCTTCGGAATGCCCTTGGTTTCCGACCTGAGTCACCACCTTTGGATATTTCTTAGCCGCCTGCATCATCAGTTCCGCCTCATAGAATGTGCGCGCCATTGGTTTTTCCACATAAATGTGCTTCCCCAACGACATTGCCATCATCGCAATCGGAAAATGGGCAAAATCGGGAACAGCAGCCGTCACCGCCTCTATCTGATTGCCCATCTTATCAAACATCTCGCGGAAATCCGTAAACCGCTTGGCATTCGGATACTGAGCCATCATCTTCTGTGTATGGGGAGCACCCATATCCACATCGCACAGCGCAACGATATTTGCCAATCCGGTACGCTCAAAGTCAGCCATAATTTCAGCCCCTCTGTTGCCGATGCCGACACATGCCAAATTCACTTTCCTGTTCGCCCCGTTCACTCTTTTTTGGCTTGCTGCACTCGCCGTACCGACAGCACTAAGCCCTCCCAGCGCAAGTCCTGCTGTCGCAAGCCCGCCTGTTCTCAAAAACTCTCTTCGTGTTACCATATTCTTCATAAATTTAATATTTTTCCGCAAAGATAACTTTGCAGCCTTAATTTTCCCTTAATTTTTCCTTAATTTTTCCCTAAACGTAAAATTTATTAAAAAAACTTAGCCTCACAAAACAAAAGAAAGCAAATACAGGGCAAACATCAAAATTCAGCAACATTCTACCAGGGCAAACGCATCTTAATTTTTCGTAACCCTTAGTAACCCTTAGTAACCCTTAGTAGCCCTTAGTAACCCTTAGTAGCCCTTAGTAGCCCTTAGTAGCCCTTAGTAGCCCTTAGTAACCCTTAGTAACCCTTAGTAACCCTTAGTAACCCTTAGTAGCCTACAACGCCCCCCCTCTATCCCCCCCTTATTCCCTTATTCTTCTCATTATCAAGAAAATAAGGGAATAAGGGGGGGGGCGAGGACACATTGTAGGCTACTAAGGGTTGCAAAATTAAGATGCGTTGACCCTGAACATTCTACAATTTTGCTTCCGCCTGTTTGTATCCCGTAGGGATACAAACAGACGGGCTTCGCCCTTAACCTGACGGCTATGCCCATACGGGGTGAAGTAACGACCGTACGGTCTTCTTACCATCATAAATTTGATGCGTTTGCCCTGAAAGCAACTAAAAACAAACAACACCAATAACAATAAAAACAGTTAAAAACACAGTTAAAAAAACCGAAATTTCACCGAAAATCAGTCGTTTCTGAGCCGAACAAAATTTAGACCTTCTCCATACTTTCTCCATACCAAGTTCGTACCAACCTCGTACCAACTCCGTACCAACTCCGCCCCCAATCCAAGCCATAACCACCCCAAGCCCTATTTTCCGTCTTTTTGTTAATTTTATGGCACAAAGGCATAAAATTATAGACTATTTCCCAGCCCCTTATCCCGTAACTTAATGACCCAAAAAATAGCATCTCATAAAAAGATTTAGCCGATTATGACAAAATTAAGCGAAAATTAAGCGTTTTTTAATTGTAATAATGTATCTTTGTAGAAAATTTATAAAAATATGAAAACATCTTTTTTCACACTTGGTTTTATTTTTTCGTCTCTGACGATGGTCGGGCAAAACGCTCCGGCTTTGAAGTTGCAATACGACTCCCCCGCCACGGTTTGGGAATCGGAAGCCCTGCCGCTCGGCAATGGCTTTATGGGCGCGATGGTCTTCGGTGACGTTGCCGTGGATGTAGTTCAAATCAACGAGAAGACCCTCTGGTCGGGCGGCCCCGGTAAAAATCCCAATTACAACGGCGGGCATCGCAATACGCCGGCGGTGAACCGAGCCAATTTGCAGAATGCACAAAACGCCTTGCAGGAGGATATGACAACCTTCTCTGCCACAAAGAGGGCGTATGTGGATGAAAGCGGCAAGGTGATTGCCCACAACTATCCGGAAAACGCCGAGACAAGAGCCCACGTCAATGCCTTGAAAGGCACGAAAGCAGATTTTGGCTCATACCAATCTTTGGGAAATATCCATATCGCCGATGCTTCCACGTCTCCGGCTTTTTCCAATTACCACCGCGAATTGGATATCGACAGGGCTGTTGCCAAAGTAACCTACACGCAGGAAGGGGTGAATTACACTCGCGAATATTTCATCAGCCATCCCGATAATGTTTTGGTCATTCGGCTGACTGCCAATAAGCCCGCGAAACTGTCCAGAACAGTGTATCTGACCACGCCTCAGTCGGCTGTAACGATTGCGGCGGCAAACGGAACGATTACGATGACCGGAAAACCGGCAGACCAGCAGGAAAACGGGTTGAAATTCACACAGCAAGTGCGCATCCGTGCCGTCGGCGGCTCGGTGAGTGCCTCCGACGGAAAAGTGACGGTGAAAAATGCCAATGAAATACTCATCTTTTCATCCGCCGCCACCAACTACCAGCAATGTATGGACGATACCTACAACTATTTCTCTACGACTGACCCTCTGGCGAAGGTCGCGAAAGCAATCACTCAGGCGGAAAGCAAAACGTATGCGAAGGTATTGAAAGCGCATATAGCTGATTATCAATCGTTATACAACCGAATGTCTTTGGCTCTTGACGGCGCAGGCAATGCGGGCAATAAAACAATCAACGCCCTGTTAGCCGGTTACAAAAACAATAGCAACACGGCGGCTGAAAACCGCTATCTGGAACAGGTCTATTACCAGTTCGGGCGGTATTTGCTGATTGCTTCCTCCCGCAAAAACTCACTGCCTGCCAACCTGCAAGGCATCTGGGCAGATGGATTGACCCCGCCGTGGGCAGCCGACTATCACACCAACATCAATATTCAGATGAACTATTGGTTAGCCGAACAAACCAATTTGGCGGAGTGCCATTTGCCCGCTATTGATTATGTGAAAAGCCTCGTCCCCCGTGGAAAATTCACGGCGCAGCAGTATTTCGGCAAAGCAGACGGAACGCCGGTCAGAGGGTGGGTAGACTTTCACGAAAACAATATCTGGGGCAATACGGGTCCTGCCACATCCGACGCATTTTATTTTCCGGCAGCAGCCGGCTGGCTGTGTCAGGACATTTGGGAGTATTACCTGTTCAATCAGGATGAAGCATTCCTGCGGGAATATTTTCCGGTGATGCTGGATGCCGCTCTGTTTTGGGTAGACAACTTGTGGACGGATGCGCGCGATGGCACCCTGGTAGCAAGCCCATCCTATTCGCCGGAGCACGGAGCCTATTCGATGGGGTCGGCTTGCGACCAGGCAGTGATTACCGAACTGTTCGATATGGTGATTAAAGCCAACAAAATCTTGGGCGGAAAAACACCGGAAATAGCCGAAATTGTGAATGCAAAAAGCAAATTAGCAGGTCCCCAAATCGGTCTGGCAGGTCAGTTTATGGAATGGAAAGACGAAATCGCCATAGATATATCCGGCGACGGCGGTCACCGCCACGCCAACCACCTGTTTTGGCTACACCCGGGGTCGCAAATCATCGCCGGAAGAAGCGCACAGGACAACCTGTATGCCGAAGCCATGAAAAAGTCCCTCACCACACGCGGCGATGGCGGCACAGGCTGGAGCAAGGCATGGAAAATAAACTTCTGGGCACGACTGCGCGACGGCAATCACTCCTACAAGATGGTGCAGGAACTCTTGAAAGAATCCACACTAACCAATCTTTTCGACACCCACCCACCGTTTCAAATTGACGGCAACTTCGGTGCCACAGCCGGAATAACGGAGATGCTGGTGCAAAGTCAAGGCGAATACATCGAACTGCTGCCGGCTCTGCCAACGGCTTGGGCAACAGGCAGTTTCAAAGGTGTGAAAGCCCGCGGCAACTTCGAGATTTCAGCAAATTGGAAAAACGGACAAGCCACCTCAGCAACCATCACCTCACATTCAGGCAAAACATGCCAACTAAAAGGCATCGGGATTGCCGGTTATGCCATCACGCAGCAAGGTAGAGGCAAAGTTACGCCAACGGTTGTTGATGCCAATACGATAGTGTTTGAAACTGCGCGAGGGGCGAAATATCTTATTCAATAAAATTAAAAATTAACTAAAAGTATGTAGTGCGTGATTGAAAAAATTTTACTATCTTTGTAGTCTAATTTTCATCGTCATGAGAGCACGTCTTTTTTTATTCTGCATTGTGAGTTGTTTTAGTGTTCAATTCGCTTGTTCACAGTCTGTTAGCCCTGTTCGCATTGGGATAGCGGGACTTTCGCACGACCATATTCATGGGTTGTTGAACAGGCACAAAGAGCGTACCGATATTCAAATAGTGGGTATCGCGGAGGCTAATAAGGCTTTGGTTGAGAAATATGCCAAAATTTATGGCTTCGACAAGAGCATTGTGTATGACGATTTGGGCATTATGCTCGAAAAAACCAAGCCGGAAGGGGTGGTGGCGTTCAATTCCATCTATGAGCACCTCCATACGGTTGAGGTTTGTGCCCCCAGAGGCGTTCACGTCATGGTGGAGAAGCCTTTGGCGGTTAGTTCCGAACATGCTCGGCGCATGGCGCAGTTGGCGCGGGACAATCGTATTCACCTGTTGACTAATTACGAAACTACTTGGTATCCAACGCATTACAAAGCATACCAAATGGCTGTTGCCCGTCCCGAAATCGGTGCCATCAATAAGGTGGTTGTTCACGATGGACACAAAGGTCCGGTGGAAATCGGGTGTTCGCCGGAGTTCCTTGCGTGGCTCACCGACCCCGTTTTGAATGGTGGCGGGGCGGTGGTGGACTTCGGCTGTTACGGTGCCAATCTCACGACCTGGCTGATGCAGAATGAGCCGCCAAGTGCCGTGACGGCTGTTTTGCAGCAAATAAAGCCGGAGGTGTATCCGAAAGTGGATGACCAGGCAACGATTATTTTGACTTATCCACACGCTCAGGCGATTATTCAGGGGTCGTGGAATTGGCCTGTCGACCGCAAAGACATCGAAATCTACGGGCAGGCAGGCTATGTGAAAGCCTTGAATGCCAATGATTTGGAATATCGCCTGAAGCGCGAGGTGCCGAAAGAGGCAATCCGCGTAACCGAACTTCCTGCGGCTGCCGGCGAGCCGTTCAACTATTTTTCCAATGTAATCAGAGGGACGATGGACGTGAAAAGCACCGACTTGTCGTCCTTGGAAAACAACCTGATTGTGGTGCAGATACTGGATGCCGCAAGGCAAAGTGCAAAAGAAAAAAGGACAATCTTTTTAGACAAATGAAAACGATGCGGATATTGATACTGTGTACCTTGTTGCTTGGGATTGCAAATCCGGTGGTCGGACAAAGTCCCAAGACGGGTTTGTATTTTTATGCCCACGACCAAAACTTGGATAAACGCACTTCCTTATCACTGAATGCCGGACAGCCCTATTCTCTTGCCTCACAGGACAACTTTTCGCTGGAGTTTGACATCCTGCTTCGGGATGAATTAGTGAAGTTTGGCTACGTTTTTCGCGTGGTGTCTGATGCCGGAGAGAATTTTGACCTCGTCATCAACAATATACCCAATATTCTCCTTGTGATTGGTAATCAAGACTTTCCGTTGAAAACTATTCCGGTGGAAAACGTTTGGAATCACCTGAAACTGTCGTTTGACAAGAGGCAAAACCGCGTATTGCTCCGCTTTAATGATGAACTGATTGATTGTCCGCATAACTTGCAAGCGGTTAAGTCGCTCAACATCAGTTTTGGGCAGTCGCATTTTGATAAACTTGGCACAACCGATGTGTCGCCCTTCATCCTGAAACAAATCGCCGTAAGCACTAATGACAAACCTGTTCATCGCTGGCTGCTCGACAAGCACGGAAACGATGTGGTGTATGATGAATTGAACGCCCAAATCGCTAACGTGAGTAACCCCAATTGGATGATTGACCACCGCAGCCATTGGAAACTTGAAACAAGTTTGGAGGCATCCGTTTTCCCCCAAATCACTTTCGACCCGATTGGAAACAAACTCTATATTCTGAATGGGCAACGCATGCTCAAATATTCTTTGCAGACCGGCACGCAGGAAACGTTTGAGAACACCCGCCACCTTCCCGCTGACGAAGAATTGTGCAACAGCCTGCTGCTCAACCCGCTTACAGGCGACTTGCTGCACTATGCGTTCACTTCTCTCCCCCACCCCACCAATTCACTGATTATCAACAAGTTCGATACATTTTCAAACCGATGGATTCGTTACAATGACTTTGCGGAAGACTCCGACCACGCGCATCATAATCGGTACATATCGCCGCACGACAGTTGCCTCTACCTGTTTGGCGGCTATGGTCACTACAAATACAACAGCGACTTTCATCGCATCAATCTGAAAACAAAGGCGCAAACGTCGCTAAACTTCTCGCACACCATCACACCGCGCTATTTGGCGGCAATGGGCGGCAACAGCACGGGCAACAAACTCTACATACTCGGCGGAAGAGGGGCTGAAATGGGACGGCAAGAACTCTCTCCCCAAAATTTTGCCGACCTCTATGAGGTGGATTTAAAAACCGATGCGATAACCCACCTGCTTGACTTGCCCAATAACGATAATCTCTATTCCAATAGCCTCGTGATGGCGGAAAACGACAGTTGCATATATTATCTCACCTATTCCAACCTCACTTATGCCACAAGTATCACCCTGAATAAACTGAATATTTATACCCAACAGGTGGAAAAATTGGCAGACAACATCGACTTTTATTTTAGAGACATCACCTCTTTCTGCGATTTATACTACTCCCCGTCGCTGTCTAAATTAGTTGCGATAGCCTCCCATTCCAACGACCAAAAGACAGCCATGGTAAATGTCTATACATTAGATTTTCCACCCTTGCAACTGAATGATGCCCTGCAAGAAGTGCCCAAACAGTCCGGAAGCCTGTTTCTTTCTATCTTCATCATCCTAATTCTCGTGTTAGTATTGGGGATTTTCAGAAAGAAACTATTTGTGAAAAAATCCGAAGAGGCACCCCTCGTGGCGACCCAAGAACTCACCACAGAAACACCTCCCGCGACTTCTCAATTCTACGATTTGAAAACCAAAGCAATCGTCTTTTTGGGCGGTTTCCAAGTCTTTGATAAAGAGGGGAAAAACATCACCGGCGAGTTCACACCAACGCTGAAACACATTTTAGTGCTTATCATCCTCTACACCCTGAAAAATAATAAAGGCATCTCCTCCACCAAACTGCAAGAAATACTGTGGTTCGATAAATCGGAAGATGCCGCAAGAAACAATCGCAGCGTCAATATCCGCAAACTAAGGATGCTGTTGCAAGGTTTAGGAAAAGTGGACATTGATAATGAAAACAGTTATTGGACAATCGCGCTGGCAGACGGCATCCTTTGCGACTACTGGGAGGCATTGCGGCTGCTGCACAAAATGCAGGAAGAAAAACAAAACGCGAAAGAAGACCTCCTGCACCTCTTGGAACTGCTCAACGCAGGCGTGATGCTCCCCAACATACAATTTGAATGGGTAGACGAATTTAAAACAAACTTCTCCAACGAGGTGATAGACACCATGATGCAGGTGGTAAACAATCCAAAAAACACGTTCCACAACAACTTAGACATCAGCCTGAAAATAGCCGATTGCCTCCTGAAAATAGACACCATCAACGAAGACGCCTTGGGAATGAAAATAAAAGCCCTCTCCGCCATGGGCAAAAAAGGGCTTGCAAAATCAGTCTTCGACAGTTTCGCCAAAGAATACAAAGCCTTGCTGGGCGAAACATACCGCGGCTCGCTTAATCATTTTTTTGTGTGACAAATAGTGCGTTTTGCTACTGCGTTTGTTTCACCATCTGAATGCTGCCGTCGCCATTGTAATACAATTTATCCACACAAATTGAGCGCAGCCAGTCGTTGAATGCTCCGTTTGCTTTCGAGAGGTTGCTGTTGTGGTAGAAGGAATACCATTGACCTTTGTATTCTACTATTGAGCCGTGATTGGTGTAGCTGTCGGTGGGTTCCATGTAGATGCCCATCGACTTCCACGGACCTAAGGGGCTGTTGCCGATGGCGTAGCGCATTCGGTTGTCGCCTGCTACGCCGTCTTTCCAATTGTCATCGTGGTTGTCGGAATAAGACAGGTAGTATTTTCCGTTGTATTTGTGCACCCAGGTGGCTTCGTGGAAATCTTCCAAGCCTTCCATTTTTTGCAACTTGCCGTCTAATTCAATCATATTGTCTTTGAGTTTGCCACCAAAACTTGTGCCGCCGCCACCTTGATAGATGTAGGCTTGTCCGTCGTCATCAACAAACACGCACGGGTCGATGTGCGGCTCCATGCCTTCGATGTAGCCGACAACGGTAAAGTCTTTTGCCGGATGCTTGCTGGTTGCAACGCCGATTTTCCACGAACTGTTCCACTTGGAATCGCTGGGATGCGGAAAATAAAAGTAATACGTTCCGTTTTTGTACGCGCAATCGGGTGCCCACATAAAGCCGCCCTCCGGTCGTCCCCACGGCACTTGCGTGGAGCGCAAAATCTCGCCGTGGTCTGTCCAGTTCACCATATCATCGGTAGAAAACACGTGATACTGGTCCATCAAATCGCAACCACGCGGCGGGGCGATGTCGTGAGAGGCGTACACATAGAGGCGACCATCTGCCCAAACGTGCGCCGAGGGGTCGGCGGTGTACATGTGTTTGATGAATGGGTTGGAGGCTTGTGCCCCCGTGATTGTTAGCAAAGAGATTGCTAAACTGCCAAATAATTTTTTTGTTGTCATAATGATGTTTTTATTTTATGTTGTTTTTTATTCCATTTTCATTAAAAGCCTCAACAGTAAAAGAATAATCACTGTCGGCGTTAAACCAACCGCCTTCATATTGATTGTCGTGCACCATGATAGAATTTAATAATTGACCGGATTTATCTGTAACGTTGATAATGTATCCGTCAGCATGTTTTTGTCTATCCCACGAGATGGAAAATCTTCTCGTATCATCCGGATTGCGTTTGACATTTATGCCTGTAACCGGTTTTGGCAAATCGCCTTTCCCGTTTCCGAAGACACGAAAACCGTAGATTGAAAATTTCCCCGGCAATTCTTTCGCATTGGTAATTCGCAAATAACGGGCTTTGACGGCTTTTGTCAATACAATCAATTCATGACCGGCATCTTTCGTATTGTGCGTTTTATCAACAATTGTTCTCCATTTTTCACCATCATCGGACGCTTCGATTTTATATTGATAGGCAAACAGCGGATGCGGTGCCCGAATTGTAAAATCCTCATCAGCAAAATTAACTTGAATCGCACGTATTTCCTGTTTCTTTTTCAAATCCACCTGCAACCATTCCCCGGAATGTCCTGTCTGCGCCGACCACCAGTTTTCTACCTGCTCGTTGACTGTGTATGAGGGCAAAAATCCCAATTGGAAAGACGATGCCAAGACCGGTTTGTCGTAGGAAAGCAAGTTCCATCCGGTGGAGAGGTCATTTTTTTCAAAGTCTGTTTTTTTGTTTGGAACAGTGAATGGATAATCCGTCCAAACAGTATGCTCCCTGAATGTACCGTCTTTGGTAATATAAACAGGGAAAAGCCCCAATCGTCTTTCAAACGAATGACGTTGAGATATTTTCATAGAGGCTACATGCCAATAGTTGCCGTATTTGTCCTGAAAGGTATGTCCGTGACCGGCACCGCCAATAAAGCCGCCGGGTTTGAAAGAAAACGGACTGTTTTCCAGATATGTAAACGGACCTAATGGATTGTCGCTCACATACATACCATCGGCATAGACGCGAAATTGCGTGCCGGGGGAGGCATATTGCAGGTAGTATTTGCCACTGTATTTGAGCATTGCGGGACCTTCGTTCCAGCCGGAGGTGCCAAGGTTGTTGTTGTCGCCTTGCACTTCCCAGCCGTATTTCGCCTGATTATGCAAAATCAATGTTTGGGGCGTACCAACAGGGGCAAAACCATCTAACGGATTGACTTCTACGCCCATAATCGGGTCTTTATCCGAGCATCCCCAATAGAGATATACTTTGCCGTCTGCGTCCTGAAAGAAGGCAGGGTCGGTTACGCTCAAATTGAATTTAGTGGGGATTTGTTCCCACTCATCGTTGTCGGGGTGTGCCGTGCGATAGATTTTCGTTCCCGAAGCAATGTAATAGAGCATATCATCGCGCACCAAAATACTTGGAGCATAAGCCTCAAGCTCGGCAATGGTGGTGCAAGGGATGAATGCCCAATGAGCCAAGTCAGTAGAACTCCAATAGCCCCCGGAATGGGAGGCAAAGAGATAATACTTGCCGTGAAAATATTCACACACAGGGTCAGCGGCTTCACGGTAACCGGGGGTGGTAAACTGAAAACGATAATTCAACTCCATCGGATTAGCGACAATGGATTGCGCCCGCAGGAGAGGCTGAAAACTTGCCGCCCCGCACACAAGACAAACGAACAATAAAAGATACTTTTTCATGACAATTGTTTATTTTTTGCACAAAGGTAACAAAATAGGGTTAATATATTCTTAATTTTGGCTTAATTTTTGGTGCAAAGTTCAAAAGAATGATTTTTTTTCGGAAGCGACGATAAGTGAACTTATCCGGCTATGTAATTCATTAAGGGGACTTCTAAAAATTAAGCCATTGTCAATTAAATAATTATGCGTATCTTTGTGTTGTAAAACAACAAAAAAAAAGTTAAAAACGCAAATTTATTTGGTGGTGTGAATTTTTATTTTTACCTTTGCAGGAACTTTATCGTTAAAGTGAAATTAATAAAAAAAAATATGAAAAAGAAAATTTTTAAGGGAATCAGCACGATGGCTTTGCTGACAGCAGTAATGATTGGAAGTTCCCGGTGTATGCCGGAGAAAACATCCAAAGTGTGTTATAACGCCGATGGCGTTCAAACGGAGTTTTTGAATCGGGGTGTGGTGGCTTTCACCCGAGCCGACTCGTCTATCTACATCGGCTGGCGGCTGTTGGAAGACGACCCCGCAGACATCGCGTTCAACGTCTATCGCAAGTTGATTGGTGCCGTGCCCGACAACGATTACGTGAAAGTGAACAGCGACCCTATCACCTCCTCGACCAATTATGTGGACAAGGGCAGCGATTATTTCTACCTGGAAGGCAACACGCCCAAAGTGCATGAGGCACACATGTACAAAGTGACCAAAATTGTCAACGGCAAGGAAGAAGATGTGCCGGGCGGCGAAACGTATGTATTCTTCAGTCTTGGGGATAAAAACTACCGCTCGATTTTGCTGGAAGACGTTCACAAGGGCATCGCAAAAATCGGCATTGGCGATTTGGACGGCGATGGGGCGTATGATTTTGTGGTGCTTCGGAGTGCGTTGGTTGGTGTAGACCCGGGCACTTGCGCGGAGTGCTGGTCGCGCAGCCGCGACACGTATCAATTAGAGGCATACAGTTCGGAAGGTAAATTCCTCTGGCGTTACGACATGGGCTGGGCGATTGAAACCGGTGTCTGGCTTGCTCCTTTCATGGTGTATGACCTTGACGGCGACGGCAAAGCGGAAGTCTATACCAAAGCCGGCGAAGGCGACCCGCGTTCGCCGGACGGACGGGTATTGACCGGACCCGAATATCTGGTGAAGATTGACGGGCTGACCGGGAAAATCGTCAAAAAAAGAGACTGGATTCCAAGAAACATTGAACGGGCGAGAAGTTATGACTGGACGAGCCGCAATTTCCTTGGTTTAGCCTATCTGGACGGCAAAAAACCGAGCCTCATCATGCAACGGGGCAATTACGGGCTTATCAAGATAGAAGCTTTGGACAAAAACCTGAACACGGAATGGTCTTTTGAAAGCAGCGGCGAAAACGAAAAATACTGGGGAAACGGCGGGCACAACATCCGCGTGGCTGACATCGACGAAGACGGAAAAGACGAACTCGTTCCCGGTCCGTTTGCCATCGACCATGACGGCAAAGGTCTGTGGTGCCTCGGACTGAATCACAACGACGGCAGCGAAGTGACCGACATTGACCCCGAACGCCCCGGTTTGGAAATTTTCTACAACATCGAAACCGGTATTCCCCGCAACGGTGTCTGCCTCGTGGATGCTGCCACCGGTGAATACATCATGGAGTATGACAAGCAGACCTGGCATATACACGGTCACGCCACCATCGGTGATTGGGACCCGGCACATCCCGGCATGGAATGTTGGGCAGGACCCGACAGAGACGTCGACCCGACGCATCCGTTCCTCTTCTCATCCAAAGGCGAAAGACTTTCGGACTCGTTCTTCATACCCGGCACCCCCCTCTATTGGGACGACGACGACTATAAAGAATTGGTTGGCGGAGGCAAAGTCTTCAAGTTTGGCGGTGCCACGCTGTCGGAGGGCATCCCCGGAGGCTATATCGCCGACCTGTTTGGCGACTGGCGCGAAGAAATCATCGCCACGTATCCGGGAGAAATCCGTATTTATTCCTCCACGCTACCCGCTTCCAACAAAAAGGTTACGCTGATGCAAGACCACCAATACCGGATGCATGTGGCATCATTTTCAGTAGGTTACGTCACGCCGCCTCAAATGGGGCTGCAGAAAAATTCATTGCGAAAATATACGAACAAATGAAAATGAACCGGTTTCTCGCTATCGCCTTGGGCGTATGTATGTCATCCTGCAACAGGGACGCAACCCAAGTGCTTGACCCGCAGGTTTTTCGGCAACCGCCGGCACAGTATGGCGTACACACCTGGTGGCACTGGATTGACGGTGCTATCAGCAAAGACGGCATCACCAAAGACCTGGAAACGATGAAGGAACAGGGCATCCTGACCGCCACTCTTTTCAACCTGAGCCTCTACGAGGCTTGGCAGTCTTCCAATCCGGTGTACAAACCCGCCACAATGGTTAAACCGGCGGTCTTCCGTTCGGATGAATGGTTTGAAATGTTCCGGTGGGCATTGTCGGAATCCCGGCGTCTGGGCATTAAAATAGGCATACACAATTGCGATGGCTGGAGCAGCACCGGCGGTCCTTGGATTACGCCGGAATACTCCATGAAAAAAACGGTATTTGCCACGCTCACCGTGGACGGCGGGAAACAACTTGAGACCGTTTTGCCACAGCCGGAACAGCAACAGGATTTTTATCGGGATATAGCCCTTGTCGCCTGCAAAATAGAGCACGGCTCCGTTGCAAAAACCGGCAATGTGATAAACCTGACCGGCAAAATGGACGACCGGGGCAAGCTGGCATGGGATGCGCCCGAAGGAAAATGGAAAATCATCCGTTTCGGCTACACTACGACCGGTGAAACCAACCATCCGGCAAGCAATGCCGGTCGCGGATTGGAATGTGACAAAATGGATACGGCGGCACTGCAACTGCATTTCGACCATTTCCCGTCTGAAGTCGTCCGCGCCGCTGCCGATTTTCCGGATGTCTTTGATTACCTGTTTGTGGACAGTTGGGAATGTGGATTACAGACCTGGACATCCGGTTTTGACACGGAATTTCTGAAACGCCGGGGCTACAGCCTCTTTCCCTACATTGCGGCATTATGTGGCGATGTGGTGGAAAACCCGCAGGTGACGGAATGTTTCCTCTACGACTACCGGAAAACCATTTCCGAACTGATAGAAGAACGTTATTACGCCCAATATCGCCGCTTATGCGACCGCCACAATATCCGTTTCAAGGCGGAGCCAATCTATGGCGGCACGTATTATCCTCCCCTTGATGTGTTGAAATGCAATACCTACGCGGTGAATCCCATGTGGGAGTTCTGGTCGCAGGGGCGGCACGAGAACGGGGTCAGGTATCGTCCTGTCAATGAAATTGCACGCCGCCTTCCCATCCATGCCGCCGCCGTTTATGGCAATCGGGTGGTTTCGGCAGAAGCCTTTACGGGCTTTGCCAAGTTTATGGATGACCCCTGGTCGCTGAAATTGTTTGGCGACCATGCGTTTTGCGCAGGAGTGAATCAGTTGGTGCTTCACAGCAACGTCCATCAGCCGGACGACAACCCTCCGGGAATTACCCTGGGCGAATACGGACTGGCTTTCAACCGGTTTGTGCCCTGGTTTAAGCAGGATGCAAGCGCATGGATGACGTATCTCTCACGCTGCCAGTACCTGTTGCAGAAAAGCGAGCCTTTTGCCGAAGTGCTGGTGTGGCTGGGAGACGCCGTGTATCAGACAGAACTTGCCACAGAAATGAACAAACAGATTATGGGAACTCCTTACCACTTGTGCAACACAGATATACTCAGCCGGATGCAGGTACGCAACGGGCACATCATCATCCCCGACAACGAACAATCCTACCGGCTACTGATACTGCCCGACAACGACCGCATAGCACCTGCCAGCCTGCAATATATTGAAAAATTAGTGCGCGAAGGAGCCACCGTTTATGGGAGAAAACCGGAAAGTCCGTATTCCTTGCTGCATTTCGATGAAGAAAAGGATAAAATACAGGCGACAGCCGGCAAAATGTGGGGAAATGAAGCCGGACAACACCTTCATTCCTACGGCAAAGGGAAAGTGATGGATAACAACATATCCCTGTCGCAGGCACTGGCAGAAGTAGGTGTAGCACCTGATTTCATACAACCGGAAAAGGAGATTCCTTTGCTGTATTATCACAAGACCGCCGCTGACAGGCATTTGTATTTTGTTGTAAATCAGGAAGATGAGCCGGTAAACGTGGAATGTTCCGTGCACTTGTCGGCAGACGGGTTGGAACTGTGGAATCCGGAAACGGGCGAAGTGAGCCGGTTGCCACATTCGGAAGCGACCGGATACGCCAAAGTGTCGCTTCCGTTAGATAAACGGCAAGCGGTGTTTATTGTTTCCGGCTGTCGTACAAAGAATTATGACACGCCCGTGGAGCAGACTGCCCCGCGACAGTTGGTTGCCTTGAAGGATATGAATATCCGTGTGCAACTTGACACACCTGAACCGGTTTCGCTGACACTTGACCGGTTAGAGTGGTTGAATGAGCAGGACGACCCTCGCTTCAACTATTTTTCCGGCACGGCGCATTACGCCATTACGTTTAACATAGCAGCCACTGACCTGCCTCATCATCCGGTATTCCTTGATTTGGGCGATTTTGCCTCCACTTGCAGCGTGAACCTCAACGGTCATAATCTGGGCAAATTTGTGTTCCCCGGACGCCTGATAAAAGTGGACGCCGACATCTTGCAATCCGAGAACCTGTTGAAGGTGGACGTCAGCAACAACCTGTGTAACTCGATTATAGGCAACCGGATTCAGTATGGGAAGCAGGGCAAACTGACGACCACCGCACCGGACTATATCCTTCCGGACAAGGAGGTGCCTCCTGCAAAAATGGGATTGAATGGAGAAATCAGTATAAATATAATTTAAAATAGTAAAAAAATGAATACACATCAATTATTATCACGTACTTTTCTTGTGATTTTTGCCGTGTCGCTGACACAATGTACCACCCCTAAGAAGGATACTTCCGCTAAATGGGGCGACGAACTGATGGCTTATGCGACGCAAGAGTATATGCCTGCCGATAAATATGTATGGGACTGGGCGCAAGCGACTATGTTGCGGTCAATAGCCGACCGTTGGGAAAATAATATTGACAAAGACAATATGTTGAAATACATCCGTCAGGCAATGGATGTTTCTATGGATAAAGCCGAAGGAATACATCCTAATGTGGTGGCATCCGGATTCGGCATGGCGTTTCTTGCAAGGGTAACGGGCGAGGAAAAATACAGGCGGAAAGCGTCGGAGATTTATGAACAGTATCTCCATATCGTGAGAGCGTCCAACGGCGGTGTTTCGCACAGAGACAATGTGGTGGAGTTGTGGGACGACACCGTCTATATGATTGCTCTGTTTCTGAACGAAATGTATAAACTGACCGGCGACGAACAGTATCTGAAAGAACTGACATTCCAGTTTCTGGCGCATGTGGAAAAATTGGAAGACCCCAAAACCGGTCTGTGGTACCACGGATGGGATAATGACACCATCCCCTTTGACGACGAGTGCAGTATGCTTGGCTGGGCGAACAATCCATACCGGCGGGGCGAAGAGTTCTGGGGGCGTGGCAATGGTTGGGTGGCTATGACGCTGGTTAATACCCTGCATCTGATGCCTCAGAGCATGAAAGAAAGGGTTGCGTTGGAAGCCTTGTATCTCAAAATGATGCAAACCTTGCTCGGCTTGCAGGATAAAACAACGGGACACTGGTACCAATTACCCATCTATCCGGGCGAAGCAGGGAATTTCATTGAGAGTTCGTGCACGGCAATGTTCGCCTACGCCATGACGGTAGGAATCGCTGACGGACTCTTGCCCGCCGCGACCTATCTACCGGCAGTGGAAAACGCCTACCGGGGCATCGAAAAGTTCAGTCTGAAACGGATAGAACCGTCTTGGCTGACCCTGACCAATGTTTGTTCAGGCACATGCGTAGGGAATAAAGCCTACTATTTCAACCGAAAAGTGGTAGATGGCAATCACTATGCGCTGGGTGCAGCTATTATGTTCTATGACCAATATCATTATCTTGAACCACGATTTTCACAAGATTTTCAAGATTAGCACGATTATAATCCTGTAAATCTTGAAAATCTTGTGAAAATCATGGTTCAGACAATTATTTTGTGTATCTTTGTACTCTAAATTTCACAAAAGATGGAAACAAAAAAATACAAGCGGCTGCCTTACGGCAATTCGGATTTCAGAAGTATCAGAACTGAGAATTATGCTTACGTGGATAAGACGCGGTACATAGAGATGTTGGAAAATGAGAGCAACAAAAATCAGTTTTTCATCCGTCCGCGCAAATTCGGCAAGAGTCTGTTTTTTATGACGCTGTGGTATTATTACGACCTCAAAACTGCCGGAGAGTTTGAAGAATTGTTCGGCGACTTGTATATCGGCAAGCATCCTACGCCCGAACATAACACGTATGCTATTTTGCAGTTCGACTTTTCAGGTTTGGATACTTCCGGCGAAAAAGAATTTGTGAAATCCTTTTCGGAGAAGATTGAGATGACGGTTTCTCATTTTATCGACCTCTATCGCACGATTATTCCTAACAGCGAAGCACTTATTCAGAAAATAAACCAGACACGCCCCGGTAACGGTGCACTGCAAATTGCCTTTGATGCCATAAATTCGGCAGGAAAGAAAATATTTGTCATCATTGACGAATACGACCACTTTGCCAACGACCTTATTGCCATGGGCAACATGCAGGGAACAGATATCTACAAAGCAATGATAGCCGCCAATGGCTTGGTGCGTGATTTTTACGAACGCTTGAAAAATGCCGCCAAATCGTCAATCGTGAACCGCACATTTATCACGGGCATCTCGCCGGTGATGCTCGACGACCTCACAAGCGGCTACAACATTGCCATCGTTTTGACAATGGAGCCAAAATACAACGAGATGATGGGCTTTACGCAGGAAGAGGTGGAGTGGCTGATGCGGGAAACAGGCGTTGACCCCAAGTACATCAATATTGATATGCCGGCCTATTACGATGGCTATCTGTTTCATAAGGACGGAGCGCACAGCGTTTACAATCCTGCCATGGTGCTTTATTTCTTTGAACAGATAATAAGCAGGCAACAACCGCCGGAAAATATTGTTGACCTGAATATGCAAATAGATTACGGACGCTTGCGACGGCTGTTCAAAAATGAAAGTAACCGCGAAACGCTACTCAAAATTGTGAAAGAGGGTGGTATTGTTTCCGAATTATTGCAAAAATTTCCCATTGATATGTTGGAAGATGACACTCAATTTGTTTCCCTGCTGTTCTATATGGGTCTGCTTACTATCAAAGGATCCTCTCTGAACCAGATACGGTTGGAAATACCGAATTTTTCCGTCAAAACGATGTATTGGGACTATATCGTGCGTATGACACGGGAAGCTTCGCCCCTGATGACCATACAGTCGCAACCGTTGAATGAATCTATCATTGCGGCGGCAATGGAAGGCGACATCACCCGGTTTATCGAATATGTTTCAAAAAATGCTTTCAGTAAATTTTCCGACCAGGATTTGAAACATTTCGATGAAAAATACATTCAGTCGCTCCTGTTGGCTTATCTGTTCATGAGCAAGATATATGTCCCGATGAGCGAATACGAAGCCGTCCCCGGCAGAACGGATATTTACTTGCAGCGCGACCCACGTCTGCCCCAAGTGAAATGGGAATGGATATTGGAATTGAAATACTGCAAAACCACCACTAAGCCCGCTGAAATTGCCAAACTGCAAAAAGAGGGCGAGGAGCAGATAAAGCAGTATCTCACTTCGCATCGTTTGGGCAACCGTTCCGATTTGAAAGCCGCCGTTGTTGTCTTTATCGGGAAGAACAAATATAGAATATCTGAACCACGATTTTAATAAGATTTTCAAGATTAGCACGATTTTAATCCTGTAAATCTTGAAAATCTTATGAAAATCATGGTTCAGACAATCAGTGCAAATGTTAAATAAAGTTAAAAATGTAAATTTATTTGGCAGTATGAATTTTTATTCATATCTTTGTGAAACTTTATCGCTAAAGGCAATTAAAAAAAATGTCATGGGTGTACTATTAAGAAATATTGCAAATGGTCTAAAGCACAGTAATTCGGTTAATTCTGTGCTTTACGAGTTTGGCACGATTTTTGCAGAGAGAGTATATAGTCCTATATATAAACTGCGCGCATCCGCGCGCAATTCACAAAATAAATTTAGAAAGGCGTATATAGCCGCATCATGTTTTTTATCATGTTTTTCACATGGTGCGGCTAAACACGTTATTTACTTGAGCGATAAAGCAATCTGAAGTAAAAATAAAGTAAAAACTACAATTATAATATATTCACGAAGGAATTTTTATTAATTTAATACTTAAAATAGATGAAACAATGTAAAAAAAGTAATTTGAGAATCAGGCAAGGGCTATTAGGGCTCTTGTGTGTGTGCTGTTGTTCTTTTTCTGCCTTTGCGCAGGGAGGAAGAGTGATTTCAGGCAATGTTGTCGACGACAAAGGCGAAGCCATTATCGGCGCAAGCGTTGCAGTGAAAGGAACAACTACAGGGACGGTTGCGGATGTGGACGGTAATTTCAGTATTACCGCTGCTCCCAATGCCGTATTGGAAATCAGCTACCTTGGCTTCAAAACGCAGGAAGTGGCGGTAGGCAATCAAACGAAAATCGCCGTCGTGCTGGAAGAAGACACGAAGGCATTAGACGAAGTGGTGGTTATCGGTTACGGCACGGTGCGCAAGTCCGACCTGACCGGGGCTGTGTCTTCACTGTCGGAAAAGAATTTCCGTGACCTGCCTCAGAGTGGCATCACCCAGATTCTTCAGGGCAAGGCAGCCGGTGTGAACATTACCAGCACCAGCGGCGACGGGTCTGCCAACATCCGTATTCGCGGTATTACCTCTCTGAACAAGAGCAGCGAGCCGCTGTGGGTGGTCGACGGAGTCATTGGCGGTGCGGTCGGCAGTTTTTACGACATTCAGTCCATCGAGGTGCTGAAAGACGCTTCTTCGACTGCTATCTACGGGTCGCAAGGTGCCAACGGCGTGATTCTGGTTACCACCAAACGTGGGAAGGAAGGTCCGGCGAAAATCACCGTTGACGCCCGTTATGGTTGGAGAACGCTGCGTAAAGTACCGGATTTGCTGAGTCCGTATGAATACGCCAATGCGTATAACGACATTGTTGGCGACGGCTCTATTTCCGCAGACGACATGGCGGCTTACAAAGCCGGAACCAAAGGACTTGACTGGATTGACCTGATGACGCAAACCGGATTTAGCCAGAGCTACAACCTGAATATTTCGGGCGGCAGCAAACAGACCAAATATACCATTGCAGCCTGGGTTGACGATGCGCAGGGACAGATTGTTACCGTCAAAAGCCGGAATGCCGGCGTGAAAGCTACACTGGAAACGGAACTCACGCCCTGGCTTACCCTTTCGTCGTATGCCTACGGCAGTCACTCATCGAGCCACAACACCACGAGAAGCAACAATGCCGTAATAAAAGACGATTTTTCGAACATTATTGAATTTTCGCCCTGTATGGAATTGCAGGCACCGGATGGCACTTGGAACCTGGACCCTTATGGCTCCCTTGGAGACAATCCGCTGGGAGATATGAAAGCACATTACACGGATAACGAGGGTAACTCCGTTTCCGGATTTGCAGATTTGCGTTTCAAAATCATTGACGGATTAACCCTATCCTTGCAGGGATTGTACTCCCATTCACAAAGCTCCGCATACGAATTTATAAGCTCCAAACGATATCCGAATGGGCCTAGCTCCGCGACCAATTCAACGGGTCAGAGCTACTCGTGGCGGAACGTCAACAACCTGACCTATCAGAAGGAGTTCGGCGACCACCGCCTGACCGCCATGGGCGTATTGGAAACAACCAAATCCGAATATAACTCGCTCTCTGCCGTAGGTCGTGGCATACCGCTCGAACAGGTGGGCTACTGGAACTTGGGTTCTGCAGAAACCAAAGCAGCCAGTAACGGCTATTCAAACAGTGCGATGGTATCCGCTTTCGGACGGCTGATATACAGTTACAAGGGGAAATACCTGTTTACCGGAACATACCGCGCCGATGCGCCTTCACAGTTCAGGGACGACTACAAATGGGGTTATTTCCCTTCGGCAGCAGTGGGTTGGAACATCGCCGAAGAAGATTTTATGAACAAAGACCTGATTCAGCAACTGAAACTGCGAGCCAGCGTGGGTTCGACCGGAAACCACGGCGTTGGCTCGTATGCCACGTTAGCCGCTTTGGCAAGAGCGTCTACCACCTATGGATTGACGCAAGAGTTTCAGGGCTTTTGGCTGGACCAGTTTACGAACCCGCAAATCCACTGGGAAAAGACCGTTCAGTATGATGCCGGCTTTGACTTGGGCGTATTAGACCAAAAGTTGAACCTCACGGTTGACTGGTTTCAGAAGAACACCACCGAATTGCTGTTTGAAAAAAACCTGCCGCTGTATAACGGTGGCGGTAAAATCTGGACCAATCAGGGCGCTGTGGACAATACCGGATGGGAAATTACCGCCGAAGCCTATCCCGTCAGGACGAAAGACCTGACCTGGGCAAGCACCCTCACCGCCACCTACACCAAAAACACCATCAAGGATTTAGCCGGCGCAAGCCGCATCATCCCCGATGCTGACCGTGCAGGTATGAAAGCCGGCGGACTGTTTGTCATGGAACCGGGCTTACCGGTCGGCTCCTTTTACCTGTTCGACTGGATAGGCTTTGACGCTCAAGGTGCCAACCTCTACCGGAAAGCCGACGGCGGAACGACTATCAACCCCAATGACGACGACCGGATTGTGATAGGCAACCCTACGCCCAAATGGACGTTCGGATGGAACAACCAGCTCACATACAAAAACTGGGACTTGAATATGTTTTTCCGCGCTACAGGCAAATATGACCGGCTCAATCTTTCCCGTTATAGAGAAACCAGCAAAGTGGGCAACTCCCGGTTTATTTCTACCCGCGAAGCCTATTACAAGAGTTGGGACAAGGTGGCGGACAAGAGTCATGCCGAATTTCCCAGTCTGAGCAATCCGGACAACAGATACTATGCCGCTTCGACCCAATGGCTCGAAAACGCCGCTTTCCTGCGTTTGCAGAACCTGAGTATCGGCTATAAGATTCCCAAATCGCTGGTGAAAATAGCAGACATCCACCTCTCGCTGAGTGGCGAAAACCTGTTTGTGTTGAGTTCTTACAAAGGGATGGACCCCGAAACCGTATCGGAAGTGGATAACACATATCGCGATACCGCTTTCGGAATGGATGACGGTTCTTTCCCTATACCGAGAACCTATACTTTTATGGTACGATTTGATTTTTAATTCATCTAACAAAATAAAAAAATAAATTATGAAGACATATAATTTGCATAAAATAGCAGTCATGGCATTGGTAATGCTGTGGTCGGTTTCCTGTACAGACTTTCTGGCAGAAGACCCGAAAGGACAAATACTGGATAACTCGTCATTCGCCGATAGAAATGATTTGGAAGGAGCCATTCATGCACTCAACCGGCAAGTGAATATGGGCACCAAAGGGATGATAAATTTTATCCCGATGCTTCAAGGCGATGACCTTTCTGCACACCCCGCAAGCAATAAAGCGAACGGGCGGGAATTTGACAATTATGATGTGTCGGACATGAACAATTCCATGACTACCTCGATGGGCAATTGGATATGGCTGTGGAAAATCGTTAAGGCATCGAATTACATTATCAATGGCGTAGCGAACACACCCGATGTTACACCCGATGAAATTACGTTCGCCCTCGGACAGGCATACTACTGGCGCGCCTGGGCGTATTTTTACCTGGTCCGTGTATGGGGTCCCATTCCCAAAATGCTAACCGGGGAAATTGACCTCGAAATCGGCGTAGCCACGGTAGCGGAAATATACGATCTTATCATCCACGACCTGAAGGAAGCCGAAAAACTTCCGGCAAACTATACTGAAAGCCCGTGGGCGATGAATGGCGTAAACGTGGTAGTAAGCAAAGGTGCAGCGGAGGCTACGTTATCTTACGTCTATCTCTGCATGGCAGGCTGGCCCCTTAATAAGGGTACGGAATATTACCAACTGGCAGCCGCCGAAGCCCTCAAAGTGATTGAGGCTTCGGACAACGGCACGTATTATTATCGATTGTATGACGAATACTGGAAAATCCATTCCAAGGCGTACAACTCGAACAATACGGAAGTGATTATGGCAGTCTATTACAGTACGGCTTTCGGTACGGGTGACTATGGTCAAGCCGGCAGAGGCACCATCAATGACTTGCATGACATCAGCGGTGCTTATAACGATACCCGCGCGGAAATCGGATTCTATTGCGACTTCCCCGAAGGACCGCGCAAGGAATGGACGTATCCTGCCGTAACCTATCACAAAACCAAATATCAAGCCTATCCGTGGTGGAGTACCGAGATACCGGAAGAAGAGCGGCAACCTTATTTCAGGAAGTCGGCATTTACTTCAGACAATAACAGTGCCGGAACGTATGAATACGACCACAGCCAGTCTTATGAATCGCAGTGCAACGGATGGACAGACCAACTCCATCAGGTGGTTCGCCTTGCAGAAGTCTATTGCTGGTATGCCGAAGCCATCGGTCGTTCGGGACAGACCAACGCTAAAGCCATAGAGGTGCTCAATAAGGTGAGGAACCGCGCCAACGGAGCGGACGGTCCGCAGAACATCTATTCCGCCGGTATGTCGCCTAACGACCTTGCCGAAGCCGCCTACAACGAGCACGGCTGGGAAATCGCCGGCTGGTATTGGGGAAGCATTGCTGCGCGCTATTACGACATGCAACGGATGGACCGCGTGAAAGACCATTTCAATTACCGGAAGCAGAATCCGGAAAGAGAGGTTGCGCCCGGTGTCTTTATGAAAGAACCTTTCGGACCTACCGGAGAATGGGACCAAAGCAAGATGTTTGTGCCCTATCCTGCGACCGATGTACGCATGAATCCGAATTTAGCAAATGTAGATAAATTTAAATTAATAAATTAAAAGTTATGAAAACAAATATAGTAAAAAGTTTTTGTTTCCTCGCCGCATGTTTGGTGCTTGCCGGATGTGAAGAGAAATTCGGCGAAGGTGTTACCCTGAAGGATATTCAGACGGGCGAAGACGTAAGAGTGAATATGGGTGATAAGGTAAAAGCGCAGGCGTGGCCTGTGCCCTGGGATTGCACGGACTATAAGTTCACATGGGAGAGTGCCGACCCAACCATTGCAACAGTAGATAATTACGGAAAAATCACACCGGTAGATGTTGGCAACACCGTGGTCTATGTCAGTCAGGGGAGCATTAAGAAAGAGATCCCGGTAGAGGTGTACGAAATCACCTTGCAGGAAAAATTGGTTGCGTTGGGTGTAAAGGGGCTGTGGCTTTTTGAAGACGCAAGCAACCTGTTCAAAGCATCCGCCGGAAAAGACTTGATGCCGGTAGGCACCGGTTTCACCCAGGTGGATGGTCCGAGCAAACGGAAAAAAGCGGTCAGCCTGCCCTGCAGCGAAAAGATTGATGGCGTATGGCAGCATAACCATTTGATTTGCGAGCATGGATTTGCACCCAATGGCGGCGGCGCAAAATACGTCAACGAGTTTACGATTGTCGTAGATTGCAAGTTCCCCGGCGGTCCCACAGAAACACCCACCTGGCAAAACGGTAAATATTACAGCCTTTACCAGACATATTTGGACAACAGTTCCGATGCCGACTTTTTCTGGCGTCCCGGTGGAGATTTTGGCATTACAGGCAGCTATACCGGTAAAAGCAAAGACGGCGAGGAGTTAAACCATCTGTTTGTCAAAGATACGTGGTACCGGTTCGTGATCGTTGTTAAACTGGGTAACGAACTCAAATATTATATGAACGGCGTAGCCTATGATGCCAGAAGCCAGGGCAGTTTGGATGGAGAAAGAGCTTGGCGTCCGGAAGGCGTGTTATTGTTTGCCGATGAAGACGGCGAGAACGGTCAAGGCTTCCCGTTGATTGTATCAGCGGTGGGAATCTTCGACAAGGCATTAACTGAAGTGGAAGCCAAATCGCTTGGGGGTTTGTGATTAAAAAATTATCTTGAACCGTGATTTTAATAAGATTTTCAAGATTTACACGATTATAATCGTGTAAATCTTGAAAATCTTATTAAAATCATGGTTCAGACAATTATTTTGCTTATCTTTGTACTCTAATATAAAAATGATAAGTCATGAAGAAATTACCGATAGGCATTCAGTCGTTTGAAGAATTGCGCAGTGCAGGTTATTTGTATGTGGATAAGACACGAGAGATAGAGCAACTGACTCGTTCGCATATCGTTTTCCTTTCGCGTCCGCGCCGCTTTGGGAAGTCGCTGCTGGTGAGCACGCTTGGTGAACTTTACAAGGGCAATAAGTCGCTGTTTGAGGGGCTTTATATCTACGATAAATGGGATTGGACACAGCAATATCCGGTAATACGGATAGATTGGACAAGTATTGAGCATAATAGTAAGGAAGAGATGGAACGAAGTATGCTCAGTTATTTGAAACAGTTGGCTAATTTTCATCAGTTAACTTTTATTTCTGAATATGCGTCCGATTGTTTTGCGGAATTGATTACTTTGTTGCACCGCAAAGAAGGCAATAAAGTGGTTGTTCTTATTGACGAATACGACAAACCTATATTGGATTCGATAGGCACACCGGAAGCAACCGAAATACGTGCGTTTCTTCAAAAATTTTATGTTGTATTGAAAGGCGCAGACGACCATTTGAAATTTGTTTTACTGACAGGTGTAACGAAAGTAGCCAAAGTGTCGATATTTTCAGTGTTGAACAGTCCGAATGATATTACACTAAGCGATAAATATGCCTCCATCTGTGGTTATACACAGGAAGAACTGGAACGCGACTTTTCGGAATATATTGACGAAACGGCAGTACACGTGGATATGACAAGGGAAGATTTGCTGGCGAAAATTCGTAAAATGTACGATGGTTATACATGGAATGGCAAGACATCGGTTTACAATCCGTTTTCCACGCTGATGTTTTTTGAAAACAAAAAATTTTCCAATTACTGGTTTGAAACGGGCACGCCCACGTTTCTTATCAACCGGCTCAAAAAACACGGTCTTGCCAAAACGGTATTAGAACCTGTTATTGCTGATTCATCGGCTTTCAACAGTTACGACCCGGATGCGCTCGGTGATATTCCTTTATTATTTCAGACAGGTTATCTGACTGTCAAAGACGAAAAAATGACTGACGGAGATTCTCTATACACGCTTGGAGTCCCCAATCTGGAAGTGAGAGAGTCGCTGATGAAGCATCTGTTAAGTGCATTTACTCAATACCCTGTGGAACAATTGGGAGTGCTTGGAAAAGAGATGCTGCAACAGATACTTGCTTTCGATGCGGAGGGTTTTACAAATAATATGCGTAAAATGCTTGCCGACGTTCCCTACACTTTAAAAGCATCCAAGTCGAGAAACAAAGCCAAAGCGGAAGCGGAAAATGCCGAAAATGAAGCCCGTTATCACATCATTTTTCAGGTTTGGATGACCCTGTTAGGTTTTAATATCCAAAGCGAAAAGCCAACCAACCGCGGACGGATAGATGCAGTAATACAGCAAGACGAAGTCGCTATAGTGGCAGAATTGAAATATCATGCCACCACGAAATTGGAAACCTTGCTCAAACAGGCAATAGCACAAATTTATGATAAACGCTATTACGAACCATTTCTTGATAAGAAAATCATTCTGTTAGGACTTGCCTTTAGCGGAAAAGATGTTGGTTGCCGAATAGAGCCGCTTAAAAAAATGTCTTGAACCACGATTTTCACAAGATTAAGAAGATTTTCAAGATTAGCACGATTATAATCCTGTAAATCTTGAAAATCTTATGAAAATCAAGGTTCAGACAAAAATGTTAAAAAACACAAATTTATTTGGCAGTATGAATTTTTATTCCTATCTTTGCCGAAACTTTATCGCTAAAGGTGTTAATAAAGACTATGGGAGTACTATTAAAAGATGTAGCAAAAGAGTTAGGACTGACGTCAACTACTGTGTCGTGGGTGCTATCCGGTCAGGGCGACAAGCGGGCTATCAGCTTGGAGACCCAGAGGCGGGTTTTGCAGTATGCTAAAAAGGTCAATTACCGTCCCAATCTTATTGCACGGTCTTTGTTGACCGGAAAATCCGAATCAATCGGACTTATTATCCCTTCTATTTCAGATACATTCTATTCTTCTATTACCAAAGAAATTGAGCATGAAGCCGAAAAATTGGGCTATTCGTTGATTATTTGCAGTTCCGAATCGGAGAAAGAACGGGAAATACGAATGATTAATATGCTTCGCTCCAAACAGGTGGATGGAATCATTATTGCTCCCACCAAACGCTCGCGGAAACAATTCGACATTTTTCTGAAAGAATCGTTCCCTTTTGTTTTATTCGACCGGTTCTTTTCCGACATGGACTCCAATTATGTCATTATTGATAACGAAGACAGCAGTTGCCAATTAGTTAAACATTTGGTGGAACAGGGGCGGAAAAAGATTGCTATCATCACCACCAACCCGCATTTGGAAACACTGAATATGCGTTACACCGGCTACAAAAAGGCTTTAACGGAGTCAGGCATGGAAATCAATGCCAATCTCTACGGCTGCGTAGAATATGAGAATTACAAAAATGACATCATCTCGGTATTGGACAGGATTTTCGAAAGCGTTCCCGATGTGGACGGGTTCTTTTTCACAACACATATTCTTGCATTGGAGGCTTTTCTGTATTTTCATGACAAAAACATAGATATAAATGGAGACGGATACGGTTTAGGCTGTATTCATGAAATATCTGCTTTTAGAATCCTGTCGCCCAATATCAGCGTAGCCCGTATGCCGGTGGAAGATATAGGTAAAAATGTGGTGAGAATACTGCATGATAATATTGAATATGTCCGACAAAATGAAAAAAAGGATTATTCATACAGCAAAATGATATTGCCATGCGCATTGAAATTGAAATAAGTTTTTTATGTTTTATTTGCTTGAGCGTTCAAGCGAAATAAAGTGGAAATAACGTAAAATAAGATAAAGTTATGAAAAATGTAAAAGAAAGTAGTTTAAGAATCATGCGAGGGCTAATCTGCCTCTTGTGTGCGTGCTGCTTTTCTTTCTCCGCCCTGGCGCAGGAAAGAAAAGCAATTTCGGGCAATGTTATCGACGAGAAAGGCGAAGCCGTTATCGGCGCAAGCATTGCGGTGAAGGGAACCACTACGGGAACGGTTGCGGACATGGACGGCAATTTCAGCCTTACCGTTGCTCCCGATGCCGTATTGGTAATCAGTTACCTCGGCTACAAAACGCAGGAAGTGGTGGTAGGAAATCAAACGAAAATCGCCGTCACGCTGGCTGAAGATGTGAAAGCGTTGGAGGAAGTGGTCGTAGTCGGCTATGGAACGGTAAAAAAATCCGACCTCACCGGTTCCGTTACGTCCCTGACGCCCAAGTCTTTTCTCGACCAGCCGGGGTCGTCGGTCAACTCTGTTTTGCAGGGAAGGGCGCCGGGCGTAGTGGTCAGGAGAGGAAACGGCGCACCCGGCTCCGGTTCCACGATTCGTATCCGCGGTATTAACTCCATCATGGGCAATAACGACCCGTTAATCGTTGTGGACGGAAACTATGGCGGTATGCCCAGCCTGTATGACATTGAGTCCATCGAAATCCTGAAAGACGCTTCCGCTACGGCGATTTACGGCTCGCGGGGTGCCAACGGCGTGATTATTGTTACCACCAAGCGAGGGGTAGAAGAAGGAAGAAACGAAGTGAAAATCTATTCCAATGTATCTTTCGACCATGTGCCTAACCGATACGACATGATGGACGCAGCCGAATATGCTGACTTTAACAATCAGATGATGCAGGCTATGGGCAGTGCTCCCACTTATTCCCCGGACGATATTGACCGGTACAGGCAACATGGCGGGACAAACTGGCAGGATGAAATCTTCCGGACGGGAATCACCCAAAGCCACAAGGTGGTGCTTACCGGAGGAAATAAACAGATGAAATACTACATTTCGCCCTACTACAGCAATACGGATGGTATTTTGATTAATACATCCTCGAAAGGTTACGGACTTAGTGCGAAAGTAGATGCCTCCCTCGGTAGCCGCGTATCTTTTCAGGTGGAAGCAGGTGTCAGCCACGGCGAAACACTGAATCCCGACCTTGGGAGCGGCAACAGCCACATGTCGCTTCCGCTCCAGTCGGCACTCATCTGGTCGCCCGTGGCAAATGTTTTCAATGAAGACGGCTCCTACCAAGTGTCCGACCCGTTTGCCGCGCGCACCATGAATCCGGTGTTGCTGACCACCCTGAAAGACACCCGTTATTCCAATGGCGGAAGTGCCGTCGGTAATCTAAAAATAAAAATTATTGACGGACTGGAACTGAACGCAAAGGCTTCCATGAACATTGGCACCGGAGGCACCCGGTTTTTCATCCGCAAAGAACTGAACGGCAATCAGGCAAATGCTTTGCAGTCCAATTCTGAAAGCAAGTCTTGGCTGGCAAATGCGTTTTTGACTTACACCAAAACGTTTGCGACCAAACATCAGTTCTCCGCCATGGCAGGGTTTGAGGAATCTCAGGGAGAATCACAAAATTTCAGTGCCGAAGGAAACGATTTGGCGGTGGCGGCTGTGGACTGGTATAATCTGGGGCTTGGAAAATCTCAGGTGGTTGGCTCCGGTTACAGCAACGATGCCTTGCGGTCGTATTTCGGTCGTTTGACGTATAATTATGGCTCCCGGTATTATTTCACCGGCACATACCGTGCCGACGGCTCTTCGAAATTCAGGGGCGATAATCAATTCAGCTACTTTCCTTCCTTTGCAGTGGGATGGCGGCTTTCCGAGGAATCGTTCCTGCGTGACACAGGAATTTTCCAGACCCTGAAATTACGGGGCGGCTGGGGTGTTACGGGCAGTCAGGCTGTTGGTCCGTATGCCACCCTTTCGTCCATGTCGGCAAGCTCAACTTTTAGCTGGGGCACCGACCAGATATATACGGGCTACAAACCGAGTGTCGGAGGAAATCCCCTTCTGCAATGGGAAGAAACCGCGCAAACCGATTTAGGGCTGGACGTATCCGTCCTACAGGGGAAATTATCCCTGGCTTTTGATTATTACAAGAAAAATACCAACAAACTGTTGTCCAAAATCAGCGTACCCGGCTACAATGGCAGCGGAACCATCAGTACCAACATCGGAGAAATAGAAAACGAAGGGTTTGAGGTCAATATCAACTATGTTGTTTTAGAAAACAAAGACTGGTCGTATGACGTGAACCTGAACGGTGCCCATAACCGCAACAATGTGGTCGATATAGGCGAGCAGGAGCGTTTATGGGGAAACCTGAAAATCGACGGCGTGATGCCTGCCAGCCCGTTTATCATTCTTCCGGGCTATGCCATTGGCAGTATCTACGGATACAAATATTTGGGACTCTGGCAACAGGGGGATGTCGTGGAAGCGAGAAAATTTGGTCAGGAGCCGGGTGATTACCGCTACGAAGACGTGAATGGCAACAACGAATATGATTCGGGAGACTATCAGATTATCGGAAACTGTAATCCGAAATTCACGTGGGGATTCAACAATCATCTCTCCTATAAAAATTGGGATTTGAATGTGCTGTTTGAAGGGCTGCACGGACGCGATATACTGAATCTCACTTACGCGATGGCAGGCAATATCTTAGACAACTCACTGTCAGTTACTTCGCGCGCCGGCAAAGACCGGTGGTCGCCCGAAAATCCTTATGCGGAATTTTCCAAACCGAGTTTGAATAACGTTGTGAAGCCCAATTCTACCCAATATTTGCAGGACGGCAGCTATGTCAAACTGAGAAACATCAGTTTGTCATACCGGTTCACCAAAGAAATGACGCGGTTTGCGAATATTCGGCTGGCGTTGAGTGCCCAAAACGTATTCACGTTCTCCAAATACAAGGGATACGACCCGGAAGTGTCTTCAGCGGGAGGTTCTGATACCGACGCGGGAATAGATTGGTTTGCTTATCCCAATCCAAGGAGTTACACAGTCAGTCTTACATTAGAATATTAATAAATTAAAAATGAAATGATTATGAAAGCAAATTTTGTTAAATGTATTCTTTTTTTCGTGCTCGCAGGATTTACGGTAGCCTGCTCATCCAACGATGAATTTCTGAAAGAAAACCTCTACGGGCAATTATTTCCGGAGACTTTTTACAGCAATCAGGATGAACTTGATATGGCGAATAATGCGTTATATAGCAGGATGAGTCGGCTATTTGATGGCGATTACGCCACCTTTGTGGTGATGCTATACGGCGGCGACGACATCACGGTACCCTATTCTGCCCATACGCAATTTGTACAGCCCGATATTCTTGTCCATCAAGCCGGCAGTCAAGATATGCAAGATGGATGGGAGGTTGCCTATTCCACCATTAATATCGCCAATGGCATCATCAACAACTACCGGAATGCCGCCGGCGCGGTCAGCGAGCCGAATTTGCAGGAAGCCGTGGCGCAGGCTTACTTTGCACGTGCTTACGCCTATTTCTGGTTAGTGCGTATCTATAATGAAATCCCGTATATAACAACCGTGATGGAGCTGGACCGCACCGTCACAAAATCTTCCCCCGAAGCGGTGTATGATGCCATCGTTTCCGACCTGAAAAAAGCGGAAGAATGGCTGCCATATCAATGGACGGATAAGAAAGCCAATGGCGGATTTACCAAAGGCGCGGCTAAGGCGGTACTGGCAAATGTGTATTTGACCATGGCAGGGTATCCGTTGAAAAAAACCGAATGTTATACATTGGCAAAGGACAAGGCGGCGGAACTCATTGACAAAGCAGAATATGGCTACAAACTGCTGGATGATTTCGCCGATTTATGGAAACCGACACCATTGACCAATGATGAATTGGTTTTCGGAATATTTTACAATAAATCAACCGACAACTACACCGTGCGGGCACCTAAAGAATGCCGTCCTATCCAGTTTGGAGGTTGGGAATATTATTGTGCGGAAATCAATTTCTATAAAAAATTCCCGGACGGGAAACGGAAAGAGGTTACTTTTGTGACGGAATTTCCGCTATTGAACAGTACTCCTAACGCAGAGCCGGTGATTCCCTGGCCCGACGACCAGCCGATGCTATCATGGGAGAAAATGTTGTTTAAGCATCCGTATTATTTCAAGATGTGGGAATCCGAAGGCTATGAGGGCGAAAACAAGTGGAAAAAGGTCAACGATGCGGATTGGAGATGTGGCAGAACGAATCAGCACATCCGCTATGCCGAGGTGTTGCTGATTTATGCCGAAGCGCAAGCAATGGCAGACGGTGCACCTAATGCGCTGGCTTATGACTGCATCAACCGCGTGAGAAATCGCGCTTTTGCCGGCGGCGGCACACATCTAAACGACCTGCCACCCGGCTTGAGTGCCACCGCTTTCAGAGACTCCGTGTTCGTGGAACGGGGCTGGGAGTTTGCCGGATTTGAATATGCCAGCCGCTGGTTCGACCTCGTCCGCCTGGAACTGGTGGAAGACGCCGCATCGGAACATCCCGTGCACTCGTTTCTGCCCGGACGGGCACCGACGGAATGGAAAATAGAGACCGCACCCACGCATGACAATTATTTTGCCCCGCTACCGGAGCAGGATGTGTTGCTGAATCCGAATTTGAAAAAATGAGTTATTGTCTGAACCTTGATTTTCATAAGATTTTCAAGATTAACACGATTATAATCCTGTGAATCTTGAAAATCTTGTAAAAATCAAGGTTCAGACAATTATTTTGCGTATCTTTGTGAAAAATTTGAAGATGGCACGATATTTTAATGTAGCAGGACCCTGTAATGAAGCGAAGCACTATATGATAGAAGCCTCGTCGCGTTTGACAGGCATAACGGAACTCATAGACCATGAGCAGTATTTTGTGATTCATGCTCCCCGTCAGAGTGGCAAAACCACTTTTTTGATGGATTTGACAAATCGCATCAATCGCGAAGGCAAGTATTATGCGCTTTATTGCTCGTTGGAGGCATTACAGGGTGTTGAAGATGCGAAGGAAGGCATTCCGGCGATTGTGGATGGTATCGCAACTACTTTGCAACTTTCGAATATTCCCCAATGGGAAGAATTTGCCAAAAATGCAAGTGGCGGTAATTACACATTTTTATTGTTGCGGGCACTGACCTTTTTTTGCATCTCATTAGAC
The DNA here is from genome assembly GCA_025996755.1 of Bacteroidia bacterium. Lineage (GTDB taxonomy): Bacteria > Bacteroidota > Bacteroidia > Bacteroidales > Azobacteroidaceae > Azobacteroides. The sequence goes on along the minus strand of BNTR01000001.1, from coordinate 14,301 downwards.
AAACCTTTGGTTATATTTTTCGACGAAGCCGACTGTTTGAGCGAGGGTACGTTAATTTCTTTCCTTCGGCAGTTGCGAAATGGTTACAATACCCGCAGCATGACGCCGTTCGTACATTCTGTTGCTTTAGTAGGTATGCGCAACATCCGCGATTTCAAGGCGAAAATTCGTCCCGACAGCGAGAGTTTGGGCAGTGCCAGTCCTTTCAATATTGTTACCGAAACACTGACACTCAAAAATTTCACGCAAGAGGAAATCATAAAATTATATGCTCAGCACACGGGCGACACCGGACAGGTGTTTGAGCCGGAAGCCATCGAATTGGTTTTCCGGCAAACGCAAGGGCAGCCGTGGTTGGTCAACGCCATTGCCCGCGAAGTGATTGTAAAAATGCTCGCATCGGATTATACCAAGCCGATAACGGCAGAATTGGTGCATCAAGCCATTCAAACCATCATTTTGCGCCGCGACACGCATATCGACAGCCTGCTGGAACGGCTCAAAGAAGAGCGGGTGCGGCGGGTAATGGAGCCGGTGATTATCGGCGAATTGTCGGGTGTTGACTCGCAATCGGACGACTACCGCTACACCACAGACCTTGGGTTGATAAAGGCAGTTGACGGCGTAATTATGCCATCCAGCCCCATATATGCGGAGGTTATTATCCGCACATTAAATGCCAATTCGCAAAAAGATTTGGACGAAAGCAAGTATGCCCACCGGATGCCTCGCTACCTGAAAAACGGACGTATCGACATGACTTATCTCATGCAGGATTTTCAGTCGTTCTGGCGCGAGAACAGCGAAATCTGGATAGAGCGTTACCAATACAAAGAGGCTGCACCACAACTGATTATGCAGGCTTTTCTACAGCGAGTGGTCAATGGCGGCGGCGAGATAATCCGCGAGTTTGCCGCAGGTTACAGACGGATAGATTTGTGCGTAAAGTATGAAGGACAAAAATATCCCATCGAACTGAAACTTCGCCGCAGCACCCAAACGGAAGAAAACAGTTATTCTCAAATCCTTGATTACATGGACACCTTGGGTGTCAAAGAGGGATGGTTAGTTATCTTCGACCGCCGAATCAATATGGATTGGGATACCAAAGTCTATCTCAAAACGGAGAAGATTAACGATAGAACACTCACGATAGTGGGTTGTTAGTAGAAGATGTTTCAAAAGCATTTACTGTTATCTTTCCTATAATTCTAAATTTTTAAAGTCTGTAAAATGTCAATTTTTCGGGGCTTTGGGCGGTGTGGAAAATTCCAACCACTTGCACCGTTTCAGTCCCTATAAAAAACAATATTTTATATTTCCATTTCTTTATATATCGTATTTCTCGTGTGTCTGTGCTGGCATATTCTTCTTTTGGGTGTGCCGTTGGGAATGTAGATAACTTTTTCGCAGCCTCCAATATGCCACGTTCCACATATTTAGCACGTTCCCAACTATCGGCACCCGCAACATAATCTACAATGTTGCTTAAATCTGCCTCTGCCACATCCGACAAATATACATTATAGGTCTGCATAATTGTAGCCTAATTTTGCACACAAATTTTCTAAACTGATACTTTGCCCCTGCTCACATTGCGCAATTCCCAAATTTACGCGCTGCCGATATTGGGCGCATGTAAGGGCTTCGCCTGTGGTGGTGTATGCGACAATTTCGGCAGCGTTGTAAAATTCTCGCTGCATACGATTATACAATGTATCCCTGTCGGTGTCCGACAAGTGCGCTATCTCACTGTAAATTGTTTCTAACTGTTCCATAATTAAACATTTATAATTATTTGTTACTAAAATTATGCCTACAAAGGTACAAATTTTTATCCAAATTTAGCCTTTTCCAATATTCGGTAGGTACGAAATATCTATATCTTTGTATCACATTTCGTTCCTGACGGGACAGTAATTTTGTTAAATAAAGTTAAAGATGCAAATTTATTTGGTGGTGTCAATTTTTATTTCTAATTTTGCAGGACTTTATCGTTAAAGTAAAATAGAATAAAAACAAATTAAAAAATAAAAAAAACATGAAAAAGAAAGTTTGGATTATGGGAAGTGTTGTTGCAGCTTCGTGCTTTCTCGTCACCGCGTGTGATGAAAAAGATGACAAAAGTGTAACAGGTATTGTCGTAACGGCTAACAAGCCGGTGAATGCGTTGGCTGTAGGCGACGAAGTAACGTTGACGGCTGACATTACGCCGGCAGGTGCCACCGAAGCCATCAAGTGGGTATCGGAAGAGTCTGACTACGTTTCTATCGTGGGGAACGGCACTACGGCAACCATCTATGCGCGCTGGTCAGTAACGGGGGCGCAAGTTTATGCAACGAACCAGGCCGGTGTCGTTGTAAGTAACAAAATCGATGTAACGGTAAAACCGGGGGATTACGCAGCACTGTTGGTCGGGAACTATTCCGGCAAGGGTGCATTGTCGGGTCCGCCTCCGTTCAATGACCCCAATGCCAGCGTATCTGTTGCCATTGAGCGTGTTGACAGTGGAAAAGTAAACATGAATTTTGTCACGTCCGGCACGGTTATCTCCGGTCTTCCTCTTTTCCCCGAAGGGACTCCTGATGAGTATCGTGTGCTACCGATTGCTGCCGAAAATGTAACGTTAGGTCCCCCTCCTTCCGATGCAGAGAATGGTATCATCGGGCTCACCGGGGAAACGGTTGCAATTGAAGGACTCAGCGGACTTTGGTTCACCATCACCGGCACATTCAATGTGAATACTAAGACGCTTTCGTTGAAACTAACTGATGGAGGTACTGGTACTGATAAACCGGAAGCCGAGCTTATCAATATTACCGATATTGTCTTAACTAAGTGATAACAGGCACCCGTATTGAAACGGCGAAATAGGGGCAAGGCATGCCTTGCCCCTATTTTTAATATTAAAATAAACTGATTTTGGAATGTTACGCAAAGAAATCTTACCGAAAAACGGCAAGCAAGCGATGGTACAAGAAATTATATAAAAACATAAAAATATCACAAAAATGAACAAATCAAAAGTATTAGCATCAGTTGCCGGCATTATGTTGGCGCACGTTTTAATTAGCAATAGTGCAATGGCGCAGGAATCGCCTTTCGGCATTCATGCCCACCTCAACGGAGGCGAATTTCGCCAAATGCCGCAAAACCTGCAATTGATGCAGGATGCAGGCATGCGCTGGGTGCGTGTCGATTTTGATAACAATTTCGACCGCACCGACCGGGTGGTGGAAGAAACCGAAAAACACAATCTTCGGATAATGGGTGTTTTATTGGGTGGAGGCTCGTGGGCAAATCCCCATCAGCGTTTGGATGAATGGACGGCTTATGTCGAAAAAATCGTTCTGCGATACAAAGACAAAGTGCGTCATTGGGAAGTATGGAACGAGCCGAACCTCTTTTGGCTCAATCCCGACGGCGCGGATTACGCCGCACTGCTCAAAGCAACCTACAAGAAAATCAAAGAGATTGACCCCGAATTAACCGTCCTTTACGGCGGCACATCCGGCATCCCGATGGCATTTATCGAAAAATCATTTGCCGCAGGCGCAACAGACAGTTTCGACGGATTGAACATCCACCCCTATCGCGGCAGACTGACCATGCAGCAGACAGAACAGTATGAAAAAGACCTCGACGCTCTGCGCGCTTTAATGGCTCAATATAAGGTGAAGACAAACCGCCTGTGGATTACCGAAATGGGCTATTCGACCGTGGCAACACTCAACGAATCCACCAAAGATTTATTTCACGAAACCCTTAAAAAACATGCCAAAGGCAAAGAGTTGAAAGTCGCCATTCTGTATGATGACGATTACCCCACAGGCAACACGCTGACATTAAGCGAGATACAGACGCTAATTGCCGATGAATTTCAAGTAAGCGTGCTCCACAAGCCTGACCTGACGAATACCGACCTCACGCAGTTCAATGTCTTGCTGTTCCCTTTGTGGGAAAACTATTCCGTGCAAATGTTCGAAGAGTTTATTCCCTATATTTTCAATTATATGTTCCGGGGCGGGGAAGTGTGTTTCTATGGCAATGAAGCCGTTACCGAGACCGACCAGGCGCAATACCTCGTGCAATCAATCCTGCTGTCGCTACGCTTTGGAATTGAACGTTTCTTTTGCTACGAACTTATGTCGTCCGAATCCAATCCTTTCGACAGGGAAGCCCATTTCGGACTGACAAATAACAAATTAGAGCCGAAACCGGCTTATCATGCATACGCCACATTATGCAAACTATATCCCGAAGGCTCAGTCTTAAACACCAAACACAAATGGAAACAAAAGGACATTTGCGTAATAAATTGGAAACAAAAAGACGGCACCAATGTATGGGCACTGTGGTCGCCAAATGGGAGTCAAGAGATTGCAATAAAAATCGGCAAAGGTTTTAAACATGCCGTCAGCCTCAGCGGAGAAAAATTGCCGATTACAAAATCCACGCAAACGCTCACAATAGGGCAGGATGTCATCTATTTGATTGGAGCGCAAACATTGAAATAATATGAATAATAATAATAAATAAAAAATAAAATAAATGAAAACTTCAGTAACTTTTGCCATGCTATTTTTAGCATTAACAGTTTGCGGACAACAAAAACATCCGCAGGGAATTGAACATGTAGTGATAATAGGCATTGACGGCTTGAGCACACCGGGGCTGTTGGAAGCCTCAACGCCATGTATGGACAACCTGATGCGTGAAGGAGCATACTCCTACGATGTGCGGTGCGTATTGCCTTCCGTGAGCGCACCCAACTGGGCTGCCATGCTGAACGGTGCCGGTCCGGAAGCGACAGGCGTGCTCGGTAACGAATGGCGGCGCGACCAATGGGATTTACCGGCTGTGGCAAAGACCCGAAATCGCATGTTCCCCAATATCTTTACCGTGCTCCACGAGCAAAAGCCGGATTTTGAAATTGGTTCTATCTATCAATGGGGCGGAATTGCCCTTTTGTTGGAAACCGAAATCCTGAACAGGTACGAACGCCATTCACCGCAGTTGGCAACAGCGCAAAAAACGGCTGAATATATAGTGGAAAAAAAGCCCAATTTCTTGTTTATCCAATTAGACGATGTCGATGGCGTAGGACACAGCCAAGGACACATGTCGGCTCCTTACCTGAAAAAAATTGAGGAAACCGACGGTCATATCCAACTGATTGTGGATGCAATAAAGACAGCCGGAATAGCCGATAAAACCTTGATTATGATTGTGTCCGACCATGGCGGCATCTACTATGCGCACGGCGGCAATGCCTACGAGGAACTTGCTACGCCTATCATATTCAGTGGTAAAGGCAGCAAAAAAAACTATCACATACGGCAGCAAATCTACAAATATGATGTTGCGGCATGTGCAGCCTTTGCCTTTGGACTGAAACAGCCTCAGGTGTGGACAGGTCGCCCCGTGATTGCCGCTTTTGAAGGTTTCGATGAGCCGGACAATTTGTGGGAAGGCGGAATAGAAATGCTGCCACCGCCGGTATTCCTTACCCAAAACGGTTTAACGCCCAATGGCGGTTATGGCGGAATGGTTGTGGACGAACCGGCAAAAATCAATTTCAAAAAGCCGAGAGGTGTGGAAGGTGAAATTTATTATACAACCGATGGAAGCACACCTACAAAGGAATCCACACTTTATTCCAAACCTTTTGATTTGGCTCAGCCGGGCATTGTTACTGCCAAACTGTTCGGAGCAACAGGCGAAAGCCCGAAAGTACAGGCTGTATATCGCATTTCCGACACCAAAGCAGGCAACGGATTGAACTATGCCGTTTACCACCTGCCCAATGCGGAGAAAATGCCCTCTTTTGCCGGACTGAAACCCGCATCAACAGGCACATATTATGAATTTGGCTTTCACCTGCCTGAAAATGCCAAAGGAACGCCCAAACTGATTGAGGATATAAGCCGCTACAAAGACCATCTCGGTGCTGTTTTTTCGGGTTGGCTGCAGATAGACACTGCGGGCGACTACAATTTCGACATTTGGTCGACAGGAGGCAGCCGGTTATATATCGACAACGAACGGATAGCCGACAACAGCAGCAATGGACACACGGGAAGTCCGGGCATGGCAACCCTGTCTAAGGGATTTCATTCCATCAAGATAGAATTTTTTCACGACAACGAGGCATTAGGCAGTGTGTTAATAGCACGTTATGAAGGTCCGGGAATACCCAAGCAATTCATTCCTGCGGAAAAACTTTTCCTGCGGAAAAAAGAAGGTAAAAAATGAAATTATCTAAGTATATTCATTAAATAATTTTTATTAGAATGTATAAACATAGAATTATTTTTTTAGCCATTGGGATATGTTTTTTGACAATGGCGTTAAAAAAAGCGGAAAGCAGAATAACAATCTATACGATTGGCGATTCTACCATGGCGAATAAGGACACAACCAACGGCAATCCGGAAAGGGGGTGGGCTATGGCGTTCCAACCATTTTTTGATGCCGGCAAGGTCGTGGTCGAAAATCATGCCATGAACGGGCGCAGCACAAAAAGTTTTAGAGACGAGGGACGATGGAAAGTGATTACGGACAAATTGAAAAAAGGCGATTATGTGTTTATTCAGTTCGGGCATAACGACGAAAAGATTGAAGACCCGTCGCGTTATGCCGATGCCCAAGGCGCGTATAAAACCAATCTGAAACGTTACGTTGAAGAAACACGCGCCAAAAAGGCTTATCCGGTATTGATGACCCCCATCATTCGCCGTCGATTCGACAACAACGGTGTTTTGGTCAATACCCATGACGATTATCCGGATGCTGTTCGCGCTCTTGCCGAAGAGTTGAAGGTGCCCTTAATCGACATGGAAAAGAAAACACGTCATTTGATACAATCCATGGGACCGGAAGATTCCAAAAGCCTGTTTATGTGGTTTCCGGCAGGTCATTCGGCTGCACACCCCAATGGAATAACGGATGACACCCATCTAAACGGACGCGGTGCCTGTTTGGTTGCAAAAGAGGCGGTCAAAGGAATACGCGAACTAAACTTGCCGCTCGCCGGTTATTTGGCTGCAAAGGATTACGATATCGACGATGTATTGGTTCATTTTTGGAAAACGAAATTGTCTGAACCTTGATTTTCATAAGATTTTCAAGATTAGCACGATTATAATCCTGTAAATCTTGAAAATCTTATTAAAATCAAGGTTCAGACGATGAATAATAATAAATTAAAAAATATTTGAATATGAAAAAAAAAAATCTTGGTATTGCGATTTTCGCTTTGATTTCCCTGCAAGTTGCCGCACAGGGAACGAACCGGCTGCAATTTAACAAAGACGGCAAGTTCAAAATTGCGCAGTTTACCGACATCCACTGGATACACGGCGACCCTTCGTGTGAAAAAACCGTTGCCACCATCAAGGCGGTATTGGCAGCCGAAAAACCCGACCTCGCCGTTCTTACCGGCGATGTGGTATGGAAAGTGCCCGAGCGCGAGCCATGGACGGATATTCCCAAAATTTTTGAAGAAGCAAAGACTCCCTTTGCTGTTGTTTTCGGCAACCATGATGCTGAATCCGCTACAAAAATCTCGCGCTCGGAAATCATGGACATCCTGAGCAAGTCGCCGTATTTCGTGGGCGAAAAGGGACCCGAAGATATTAGCGGTTGCGGCAATTATATCTTGCCGGTACAGGCATCGAAATCCGATAAAGTGTCCGCTCTGCTCTATTGTTTTGATTCGAATGCTTATACGTATTCAAAAAATAAACTATTAGGCGAATACGACCCCATTTTTTTCGACCAAATCGCATGGTATCGGCAGCAGAGTGATAAATTTACGGCGGCAAACGGTGGTAAACCGTTACCTGCACTGGCTTTTTTCCATATTCCGCTGCCCGAATACCATAATATTCTCGGAAAGAAAAATACAGTCGGCAATTATGGAGAGAAACCTTGCCCTCCGGATTTCAACACGGGACTGTTTGCTTCTTTCATCGACAAACAGGATGTGATGGGTATGTTTGTAGGACATGAGCACCACAACGATTACATCGGCATAGAGTATTACATTGCGCTGGCTTACGGTCGTGTATCCGGTTATGGTGGCTACGGAAAACTGGAGCGCGGTGCTCGCATCATCTCGCTATACGAGAATGAATTTGCATTCGACTCTTGGATTCGTACCCCGCAAAGCACGGAATTGTTTTTCTATTTCCCGTCAGGGATTTCTTCCGTTGATGAGGAAACCTTGACCTATTTGCCGGCAAAAAAAGGCAACCCTAAAAAACAGGGCATCAGTTACACTTACTATGAGGGAGATTTTGGGTCTGTCAAAAAAATCACCCCCGACAAAAAAGTCAGTCAGGGGACGATGAAGTATTTTTCGGTACACGATGCACCCTTGGAAGATTATTTTGCCTACGAATTTCGCACATGGATAAAGATTCCCGCAAAAGGCGTGTACAGTTTCTACACCATTTCCGACGACGGTTCGCAACTCTACATCGACGACCAATTAGTGGTTGACAAAGACTGGTCGCACATTGTGCGCATAGACGGCAAAGTGGCACTCGAAGCAGGATTTCACGAACTAAAAGTGCTTTTCTATGAGGCTAACTGGGGGCAAAAGTTGGAAATCGGCTACTCAAGCAAAAAGATACGAGATACGAAACTCCCTGAAAATATATTGTTTATCCCTGAAAAATAATGATGATGATGAAAAAGTTTATTCTTACAATTGCCGTTTTCGGCTTCATTGCCCTGCACGTTGCAGCACAGGGAAACATCCGGCTGCAATTCAATCAGACGGGCAAATTTAAAATTGTTCAGTTTACCGACCTGCACTGGCTGCACGGTTCGCCCAACTGTGCCAAGACTATCGCCACCATTCGGGCGGTCTTGGAAACCGAGAAACCCGACCTCGCCATTCTGACCGGCGACATCGTTTGGCGTTTGCCCGCACGGGAGCCATGGACGGACATCCCCCGCATCTTTGAGGACGCAAAAACGCCCTTCGCCGTTGTGCTTGGCAACCACGACAGCGAAGCCTCCACAGAAATTTCGAGGGAAGAGATTTTTGATATACTCAGCCGCTCACCTTATTTCGTGGGTGAAAAAGGTCCTGCCGATATTCACGGCTGCGGCAATTACGTAGTCCCAATCCGTGGAACGAACGCCAACATTGCTGCCCTGATTTATTGTTTGGACTCTAATGATTATTCATCCGACCCGCGCTACGGCACCTACGCTCCGGTTTTTTTCGACCAAATAGACTGGTATCGGCAGCAGAGCGACAAATATTCGGCGGCAAACGACCATAAACCGTTGCCTGCGCTGGCTTTTTTCCATATTCCGTTTCCGGAATACAATAACATCATCGGAAAAGAAAACACCGTAGGTCATATTTCAGAACATGTTTCCGCGCCGCAATACAATACGGGACTGTTCGGGGCATTTCTTGAAAAAGGCGATGTGATGGGCGTATTCGTAGGGCACGACCACAGTAACGATTACATCGGAGTAGAACTTGGCATTGCACTGGCTTACGGTCGAGTGAGCGGCGCAGACCAGGGGGCTAAGGCAGAACAGGGAGGACGGATAATCGAACTGCACGAAAACAAATTTGCTTTCGATACATGGATACGCACCCCGACCGTTAAAGAACTTGAATTTAATTTTAATAAATAAACGTATGAAAAAAATAGTATTTTATGCAATATCTATCTTTTTGTGCAGTGGATGCTCAACCGGCAACAACGAAAAGGGTCAGCGGCTGACGGATTTTGTTGACCCATTCATCGGTACGGCATACGTTGGGCACACGCATCCGGCGGCGCAACTGCCGTTTGGCATGGTTCAGGTGGGTCCTGATACCGGCACCGACAAATGGGAACATTGTGCCGGTTATTACAACGAGGACAAGTCCATCATCGGATTTTCGCACACTCACCTGAGCGGGACCGGTTGCCCTGATATGGGCGACATCCTGTTTATGCCGGTAACAGGCGATGGGTCTTTCGACCGCGGCGATGAAAATGACACTCAAACCGGCTATCGCTCCCTGTTTTCGCACGATTCGGAAGAGGCGCATCCGGGCTATTACAAGGTTGTGCTGGACGACTATGGCATTAAAGCCGAATTAACCGCCTCTGCGAGGGTGGGTTTTCACCGCTACACCTATCCGTCGTCGGGAGAAGCCGGTATAGTGGTTGATTTGGAGCACGGCATCGGCGATACAACAATCCATGCCGAGATGCGTTTATTGAACGATTCCACGCTTGTCGGACTAAGACGTTCTGCGGGATTTGTTGAAAACCATACATGGTATTTCTGTGCAAAGTTTTCCAAACCCATTGCCGATATTCGTTCCAATGCCGCCGGAAGAACTTCTATCCTTCGTTTTGATGCCAAAGCTAATGAAGAAATATTGGTAAAAGTGGCACTTTCGACCGTCGGCACGGAAGGTGCCGCCAACAACCTGCAAGCGGAAATTCCGGGTTGGGATTTCGACAATATACGCAGCAAAGCCTCGGATATTTGGGAAAAGCACCTCGACAAAATTGAATTGCAAGCCATTGACAATGAACAGAAAGTGTCGTTTTACACTTCATTGTACCATGCCTTGCTGATGCCTAACATCATTACAGATACGGACGACGCTCAATACCGGTATACCAATTTCTCGCTGTGGGACACCTATCGTGCCACGCATCCTTTTTTCAACATTATGTTTCCCGAAAAGAATGCGCGTTTTGTGGAATCCATGATTGAACTCTACCGCGAGCGTGGCGTATTGTGTACTAACGAATACGGACAGAACGAAACATGGTGTATGATAGGCAATCACGCTGTGCCTGTGATTGTGGATGCCATTGCGAAAGGAATAGTTGAGAACACTCCCGATGCTTATCAGGCTGTGATGAACTCCCTGACGCGGTCGCACGAAAAATCGGACTGGAAGATGTATAATAAATACGGCTATTACCCCTTCGATTTGTTACCGGTGGAGTCGGTTTCGCGCACGCTGGAACATTGCTACGACGATTATTGTGCAGCATTGCTGGCATCCATGGCTGGCGACACGCAAAATCGCGACTTTTTCAAGGCTCGGTCTGAAAATTTCAGGAACCTGTTTGACAACGAAAGCAAACTGATGCGGGCAAAAGATTCCAAGGGGAAATGGCGCACGCCCTTCGACCGTTTCCTGCTCTCCCATGCAAGCACCAGCGGAGGCGACTACACGGAGGGCAACGCATGGCAATACACATGGCATATACAGCATGATATTCCCGCTCTGGTGGACTTGATGGGCGGCAAGGACTATTTCGGCACGAAACTCGACTCGCTGTTCTTTTTGGATGTCCGCTCATTGGGCGGCGGCTTTCACGGCGACGTTACCGGCATGATAGGACAATATGCGCACGGCAACGAGCCAAGCCACCATATAGCCTATCTCTACAACTACAGCAGCACCCCTCATAAGACACAGGAGTTGCTCCGCAAAATTTTCGATGATTTCTACTTTCCCCGCCGCGACGGTCTGAGCGGCAATGACGATTGCGGACAAATGTCGGCATGGTATATATTCTCCGCCTTGGGCTTTTATCCTGTTGACCCTGTGTCGGGACAATACATCATCGGCGCTCCGCAGGTACATGGGATGACACTGCATTTGCCTAACGGCAAACGGTTTGAAATGAAAGCCGACCGCTTGTCGAAAGAAAACAAGTATGTGAAATCCATTCGCCTGAACGGAAAACCGCTCACGGGCTTTATCATAAAGTATGATGAGATTAAAGACGGCGGCTTGCTGGAATTTGAAATGACGGATAAAATAAGTTGATTATAATTACAATGTATAAACTTTATTGCAAATGGCAACAGACAAATCATCCGAACGGCTGGCAGCAATTGATGTATTGCGGGGCTTTGACCTGTTTTTTCTTGTAGGCGCAGGCGACGTGCTGCGCAGTTTTTTCGGAGCATTCCACTCCGACAGTTTAAGTCCCGTTATGTATCAGTTGGAACATCATTGGCTGGGCTTTACCGCCTGGGATATTATCATGCCTCTGTTCCTGTTCACATCGGGATTGTCCATGCCGTTCTCTTTCGGCAAATACTTGGGAACCGGACACCACAAAGGGCAACTATATGGCAGGGTGCTCAAACGCTTCTGCCTGCTGTTCTTGTTGGGCTGGATTGCACAGGGTAATCTGCTCGACCTCAATTTAAATACATTTCAGGTCTATTGCAATACCCTTCATGCCATTGCTTTCGGCTACCTCATCACAGCCGTCATCGTGCTGAATGTGCCTAAATTGAAGTTCCAACTGACAGCCGGTGCAGCATTGGTGCTCTCCTATTGGGCGTTGCTGACCTTCGTTGGCGATGTCCATTCCGAAACAGGCAATATCGCCGCTATCGTTGACAAGGCTGTCCTCGGACGCTTCGACGACGGCGGGTACTACACTTGGCTGCTTTCAAGTCTGGGGTTCGGTGCAAGCGTCATTTCAGGATATTTTGCCGGACTGATATTGAAACAGCCCGGTGCGCCGGAACAAAAATTGAAAACGCTTTCCATTGCCGGAGCGGCATTGGTAGCGGGTGGATTGCTGTGGACGTTGCAAATGCCCATGAATAAACCGATTTGGTCGCCGTCCATGATACTGCTCAGCAGCGGGTTGTGTTTCCTGTTGCTGGCGTTGTCGTTCCTGCTGACAGACAAGATGCGGCTTACAGGCTGGTGGGTAACCGGCTTGCGGGTGTTGGGGCTTAATTCCATTGCCGCGTATATGTTGTATGAATCATTCAACCTGAAAAGCGTATCCCACGCCTTATTGCATGGGTTTGAACAATACACGGGCGATTTTTACCCAGCCTTGGCAGCCGCCGGAGCGTTTGCCATTCTTTGGCTAATCCTCCTGTTCATGCACAAATACAAAATTTACCTGAAAGTATAATCTCAATAATAATTAATATATAAATAATATGAATACCGGATATTGCACCCAACAACATCAGATTAAGGCTGAAAGCCTTATGAGCAATAGCGTAGGGCAACGCCCTACGTATAGGAATGATGATCGAACGCAAGCCCTGAAAGGGCGTAAGCAACGGCTCATGCCCTTTCAGGGCGCAGGTTCATCGGCATCCATCATTCACAGGGCGTTGCCCTGTGCTATTGCTACAAGGGCGTTGCCCTTAATGGGTTGCATCCCTACGGGATGCAAGATGCGTGGGGGCGGTGCGGTTTTCTATTGTCGCCCGAATGGGCGTAATTTTCATAACCGCAGGTCATCGACCTGCGGACGAAACGGACACCCACACTACCGCCTGAAAGGCGAGATTTTAATTCAGTCCTGCCGGGGCTCACCTTTCCCGCAGGTCGATGACCTGCGGCTATGAAAATTACGCCCATTCGGGCGACAGACAGGGAATTGCGGGTCAAGCCCGCAATGACAAAAATAACAAAGTAAACGTTTAATATAAAAAAAAATAAAAAGATGAAAAAAACAATTGTATCTGTTTTATGTTTCTGCTCACTGAGCCTCATGCAGGCTCAAAAGACAGAAAAAGTATTTCCGGGAATCTGGAAAGTAACTTACGGTCAGCCGGAAAAGCATTTGCCGACCGAGTTTAAGGAGGCGCCGGCAGTGGAGGCTTTGCTGGCACTTGGCGAGCCGCCGGAGCCTGATTTTGTGAAAGACATCCGTTTTCGGCAGGCGACACGCGGGGCTGTGGGCGGTTTCAGTATTGAGTCGTCGGAAAAGATTTACGGCTTTGGCTTACAAAGTAATACTTTTCAGCAAAGAGGATTGCGCCGCGAGATTCGTATCAATGATAGTGAGGTGGGCAAAATCGGTTTTGGTCATGCTCCATTGCCATTCTTTATCTCGTCGAAAGGCTATGGTGTGCTGGTCAATACTGCCCGCTACACCACGTTCTACACGAACCAACGGAAACTGAACTCCACGGACGGGGCGGCTTCGGCTACCGAACCGGACCGTGCTGCAGCCACTTCGCCGGAAGAATTGTATAACCGGCTGATGAACGAAATGCCCAATGAGGTGGAATTTGTGGTGGACGGCTCGCAGGGCATGGAGGTCTATATCTTTGCCGGACCTTCGGTCAGGGAAGTCGTGCAGCGTTACAATCTCTTTTCCGGTAGTGGTGCTATTCCACCGCTTTGGAGCATGGGGCTGAAGTATCGCGCTAAAAACACCTTCAACGACCAACAGGTGTTGCAATTTATGAAATATTTCCGCGACAACGAAATCCCTTGCGATATGTTCGGCTTGGAACCGGGTTGGCACACAGCAGCCT